>DASXYB010000021.1:0-26051 GCA_036502745.1 Candidatus Udaeobacter sp. | reverse complement strand
TTGGCGCGTGATGACTGCGCCATTAACATTTAACTCATCGGCCAAAGCGCGTACCGCATCGACATTTTCCTGCTTGTAATCGCAAAGCGTGGCCCGGATCGGAATCTCTGGCATTTCGCGGATCGTCTCGATGACGTAACGGCCCGCACCTGCAGCGATATCGAGAATTCTCACCGGGCGATCCTCGGCATGCATCTTCAGAATCACATCGCGCAGAGTTTTGTTCAGATTCGCTTTGCGCTGCCGAATACCGCGCCAGCCGATGCTGTTCAGGTATGATTTGTCGATAAGACGACCAAACGCACTCCAGCCGTGAGGTTCATTCCTGTATACGTAATCGAGCGAAAGACCCGAATCGAAACCACAACGCCAGCCAATCTCGATGCCGCGACTTAACCGACCGGCAATTTTCAGCCCAGCGCGAGCGACTGTGAATGTTGCGCTGCCATTGTTCCTTAAGCGCTCATGTTCTTGCGCCGTGTATCCGCTTTTATCGGCATGTACCAATGAAGTCGCGGTTGTCGCTTTCGCGAAACAATCTCGAACGAAATCGCGAACTAGTGTGATGACGTCGTTGCGATTCGTTTCGTGAAATATTGCGTGGTAAGCATCCGAGAAAATTTCGAAGCGCTTGTGAGTAGAAGAAATTCGATCAAAAAACTTTTGCTGTGCTTTAAGGTTTACAACCCAATCTTTTCCCGAGCCAATCATCAGCGTCGGCGTTTGAATCGCACCGGCATCGGCAAGTAATCGCTTCGAGGTGTCATGGAGATCGAGAAGCAAGTTGACCGCGATTTGCCTGAATATCAGCGGATCGGAATCGTAGCGAACGGCTTGTTCCCGATCGTGCGTGAGCATTTCCGATTTCACGTAGCTCTTTACGAATCGCGGTCGAAGGATTCGGAGCGCCGGAATAGCGAATGGAACGTAAAGCTTCACGTGGAATGCGGCCGTCGCCAAAATTATGGCGCGGATCGGCGGAGCGTAATCGTGCAGCCAAGCTGTGGCCGTGACGGCGGCGAGGCTGTGCGCGAGCACGATCATGTTTTCGATCGCGATGCCGAACTTCTGCGAGACGTGACGCGCAAAGACATCCACATCTTTGATCACATCGTGAAGATCCTTTGCGGCACCGCGCTCTCCCGCCGACCGTCCATGACCGCGCGCGTCCCACGCGAAGATTGCAACCTGATCGAGGTCTAACGACTCGACCGTTTCTTGCCACCGACCAGAGTGTTCGTGACCGCGGTGAAAAAGCAGCAGCGCTTTGTCCGCTGCTTTAGTTGGAATCCACGCGCGATAAAACAGCTCGGCTCCGTCCCAAGTGATGAAAGTTCTTTCAGTGGCTTCCATTTGCTGGGCACAATTCGTGTACCGCATCGCGTAGTTCGGCGGCAATCGCAGAGATCTGGATCTTGTCTGTTCCGCGATCGCGATAATTGCGCGGCGTTCCAACAATCAATCGAACTTTTCGCGGGCGTGGGAATCGCTTGCCTTTAGGCCATGCCTCAAACGAGCCATCAATGAAACACGGCGCAACTGCTACATCGCATCCTGAAACAAGAGCACCGATTCCTGATTTGAATTCGCCAACCTTTCCCGTTTTCGATCTCGTGCCTTCTGGAAAAATAATCAGAATGGTCCCTGGATTGGCGAGCAATTCCCGACAAAGCGACAGGCTTTGTCGAACGCGCGCCTGTCTCGCAAACGGCATCGCGTTTACAAGTATCGCCGCCGCCCAAAGCCGCGGAACACTTTGGAAAAAATAATCAGAGGCAGCCGCTGGAAATGCGCGATGCAATTTGCGCAGCGGCAACGCCGCAAGCAAACAAAGTGTGTCGATATGGCTGCAATGATTCGCAACGATAACGAGAGAGCGATTGGTCCGCAGATTGTGGTGTCCTACAATTTCAAAATGATTGTAGACGTGCAGCAGCCCTCGAATGATCAACGCGCCGAGCGACCGCAATCCGTAAACGAACATGTCTGGCTCGCGCGGAAACTGACGCAGACGATAGATCGCCGCTCGATCGACATCACGCGCCGAGTCGTAGAGCCATTTTTTCATCGGAGCGGATAATAATACCCAGCCATGTGCATGAACAATGGCGCCGTATAAATTAAGCTGTCGATCCGATCCAGAATTCCGCCGTGACCGGGAATAGATGCAGCCATGTCTTTGGTGCCGATGTCGCGCTTGATCACGCTAATCGAAAGATCGCCGACTTGTCCGCCAATTCCAACGATTACGCCGGTGAGGATCAATTGCCACGGGACAAAAAATGGAAACGAGAAGCGAAGAAACCAAGGCAGAATCATAGCGACGCCGAGCGCTCCGAGCGCGCCTTCCCAGGTCTTGTTCGGGCTGATTTCGTCGCGCAATGGATGGCGGCCGAAAATTCTCCCGAAAGTAAACGCCGCAACGTCAGTCAATCCGGTCGCAAAAATGATGTAGCAAATAAAGCCGTAGGCGTTGCGAGCATTCGCGATAAAACCGAGGTGACCGAACATCCAGCCGATGTAAACAAAACCAATAATGGCGAGGGCGATGGGTTGCAGCTCGCCGCGAGCGCGATTGCGCAAAATCGGAATGAACAGGATCAATGCAATCGCGAACGCCGGCACAGCGACAAAGAATCCGTACCAGCCGGCGCCGTGTTCTTGGCCATGCGGATTCGAAATTAGCGAGGCGATTCCGACAGTAACGATTCCAGCATAAACCGCGAGGGTCATCCAGGAGTCACGACACAAACCCGATGCGTTCGCGAATTCCTTGAAAGCGTAGATCGCAAGCAACGTGACGCCGACGATCGTTGGGACGCGACCGAGGAAAAGGACGAGGAAACCGATTCCGGCGATGAGAATCCACGACCAATATGTTTTGAACATCGACGCGGTTTCTTTTTTCAATACGAATCGCAAAAAGCCGAGCACTGCGCCGGCGATCGCGAGCGAAAGTAGAACGATCCAGAAATAAGCGCGAAAAACAGGATCCTGCAGGGCGATCTGCGGCGACATCACCGCTTATCTTGCAGCGCGACAGTGATCCGTTTCAAGCGAACAACGATTGTTTCAACACAACCAGCGATGATAACAACGCAGGTCCAATCCAGAACGGTGAAAGTCGCGAATGATCGTGGGACGAAAAAAAATGTGAGCCATGCGCCGGCATTCAACGCGAGCATGCGCCAAGGCTTGGACATAATTCCGCCAAACTGCCGCTGAACGCCGAGCGCTTGTCCAAACAGACCGACGTACGAGGTGAGCACCGAGAAAATTGCCGCCCAATATCCTATGAACGGATTCATTAACCCGCTGTGCGCAACGGCGACGAAAATCACGATGTCTGAAATGCGATCGGGCAGATCGTTCAGGATTTCACCACGGCGGCTCGCCTTCCCTGCAGCGAGTGCGACGAGACCGTCGAGCATGTTTAACCAGAGCCGGACATAACACAAGAGAGGCGCGACAATGAGTAGCCAACGTCTCCCGCCCGATTTCCAAAAACAAATCGCAGCGATCAGCGCGGCTACAATTGACAGATACGAGATGGCGTCCGGATGAATTCCATGCCGGACACAGAACCGGGTGGCAGCATCTCCAGTTCGCCGAAACACTGCCGCAATTGGGCGCCGCGAAGAAGCTTGGTAAGTCGACATCGCTGCCATTTTGTAAAGCAGCGACTACATCTGGCAACACAAACGACGAAAGATTTAAATGCAGATTGAAAGAAGGATGGTGCAGAGTCGCACGCAACACCTGCCGGCGATGCTTGCGAAGAGCTGAACCGCTGAGCGGCTGAGGGCGCGCCGAACTTCAACCAGCGTTGCCCAGCGACGGCCCGGCTAAAGCCGACTGAAAGTTATTGCCATTGACTCGAAGCTCGTTTTAGTAGCGTCGAAGTTTTCGAAGATTGTTCTGGGGGGAACAGCCGCCCCTTACGCCCGTCGGGTGTGGGGGGCGGTCATTTTTTGATCAAAAACTCGGATGAGAGATACGAACCCGCAGTACAGGATCGAACCAATAATGCGGTTCTTTTATCTCTGATCTTATATGTGCAAGTTAGCCTGGTTCGTCTGGCGACTCTGGACGCTGTGAGCACTGCCTTGGGGCGTTCCGCCGGGGGGGACTCTGCCGCCTTTGGCATCCTTTTTCGGTTTCAAGTCCCGTACTTTGATCGTCTTCTTGGTTTCTTTTCTCTGTGCCATTTTATTTTCCTAGCTATTTCTTTGGATTGTTTCTCTCTGGTGTTGTGTCAGTGACACCGAAGGGTAACTGACGCCCGCCTTTAACGTCCTTTTCTGGAATCAGATCCTCCAGGCGAATCAATTTATCTCTTGTGCGCTTGCGCGTTTTAACCCCCGATTCCGTGGCGGGCGCATTCTTTTTTTCGTTCGGTGTATTCACCTTGTTTTTCCTCCTACTATCAGCATCCGTGCCAAGTCGTCGGCTACAGGGACAAAGGCAGAGACCGTCGGTGCGTTTATTGTTGAACCAGAATCATTTACGGATCACACTATTTTACTGACCGCCAAGACGGCTACTCCTCGTCAAGCTAAATTCCAACTTCATTATTACGCCGTCTCGCCTCAGGTTCAGACCAACGGTGCTTTATTTTTGTGCATGTCTTGGAGATAGCGGGCGAGAGTCGAGCGAGAAATACCAAGTAATCGTGCCGCACGTCTTTGGTTCTTATTTGCTTGGTCATAAACGAACCGAACATGCCGCTGCATCGCGCGTTCGAGTGATAAGTCAGCATGCATCTCAGCGTCCTGATGATTGTCTGCTAGCAGGGGCGCTGGTTTGTCAGTTTCTGTTTGCGGCCGATCAGGCTTAAGATCGGAAGGAAAAATGACATGCTCAGGTAAAATCACGGAACTGTTGCAAAAAAGAGTCATGGTCCGGGCCGTGTGACTCAACTCGCGCAGATTACCGGGCCATTCGTGATGGAGCAATTTCTCCATCGCTTCAGGATGGATGGCCGTGATTTTTTTGCCTTCTTTGGCCCCGGCAGCTTGCAGTTCCGCAGCAATTAATGCCGGCAACTCCTCCAACCGCTCTCGAAGCGGAGGAATAAGCAGAGTAAGGCCGTTGAGGCGCTGATACAGGTCCTCTCGAAGTTTTCCCAACCGCACGCGTTCTCGCAATGAACAATTGGACGCGCAGATGATTCGCGCATTAGAAGTGAGCATTTGTTCCGAACCCAGGCGCTCAAACTCGCCGTATTCAAGAACGCGCAAGATCTTTACCTGTGCCAGTGGACTCATTTCTGAGATTTCATCTAGAAAAAGCGTGCCTTCATTAGCGAGTTCGAACTTTCCTTTAACGGTTTGTTGTGCGCCGGTAAAAGCTCCACGTTCGTGGCCGAATAACTGACTCTCGAGCAACGTATCGCTAATCGCTGAGGCGTTAAATGCGATGAACGGCCGATTTGTTCGCGCTGATGAATTATGAATGGCCTGCGCAAGCAAGGTTTTGCCCGTGCCGGTCTCGCCGAGAAGCACAACCGGAACGTCAGATCTCGCGGCGAGCGCGGCTAACTGGAGACAACGCGCCATGGCGTCGTTGCTGGTAGTTAGGTTTTCGAGCCTTAACTTGGATGGCCGAGCCTGCATCAGGGCTTATTGCTTTATGCTCTCACGTAATCGCCGAATCTGTTCAAATCCATATTCGATCAGAGTCCCGCTACCGACGATCACGTGCGCATCGCCCTTCATTCCAACTCGCAGAGGCAGAGGTTGTCCTGCTAGGGAAGAGATTTCATACTTATCGAGTGATCCCAGGGCAATGAACCGGGATCCTTCAGTGGTGGTAACAGCCGATGGACTGATCAAGTCAACCCTTCCAGTTATAGTGCCGTAACGTTGGTAAGGAAATGCTTCGAAAAAGTAGCGAACACGCTGAGCCACAGCGAGCCTGGGGAGACCAGCTTCATTTAACATCATGCGAGCGCGTGGCTTCGAACCTTTCGGCGCCAACTGGCAAAGCACTTGTCCTTGCTGAACAAAACTGCCTGCAGTTCGCTGGTCCATCGAGATAACCACTCCTTCGTACGGACTGCGAATTGTTAACAGATTATGTTGAGAGTTTTCCAAGTCTGTTTTCAGGGCCGCGGTACGCATCTTTAACTTTTCAATTTCAGCCTGTTCCTCACCTCGCAGGCGAGCGTGCTCCGTCTCCATTCGCTCGCGATCAAGGGTGACCTGCTGCAAGGTTCTTTGGGCAACGCTCAGATCCTTCTCCGACCCGGCTAAATCCAGCTTCAGCTTTATAAGGTCGATCTCCGATTCCCCGCCCTGTTTGGCTAGTTTCTCCATTCGTATAACTAACTCGCGGCTTGTCGTCGCGTGGTTTTCGCGAAATTTTACCTCGCTCTTGGCCTGCTCGATCTCCGCGGTTTTAATTCCAACTTGTGCGGCGAAAGCGCTCTCGTTTCGGTTGAGGCTTTCCTGCTTTGACCGTAAGTCTTCGTTGAGCGTGCGAAACTGTGTATCCCAGCCGCCGATCTCGTCGGAGCGAAGAACAAACAAGTCGTCGCCGGCTTTTACCGATTGTCCTTCCTCGACTACTACCCTGCTAATTATCGCCTGGCGTGGAGCCTGAATTGGATCAGCACCCGTTGCGGGTATTAGTACGAAGCGGCAATCAACCGTTTCCGGCAATCGCACTACTATAGCGAGCAGCAAGGCACAGAGAAACGCCGCAATTAACAGCCAAGCTGTGCCGCGAACGATCCAGGGAGGAGGCTCCTGCGGTGCTAGCTCAGGGTCGGTATCGAGTGAGTCACGTTGAGCTAATTGCGCACTCATCAAAATCTGTTTTAGATCCCGAGTTGCTGGCTCGAAAGGTAGTAATATAAGCCACGCTGACCCATTAATTCATCATGGGTGCCCATCTCGGCAATACTCCCTTTTTCGAGCACTACGATAGAATGCGCTTCTCGAATCGTGCTCAAACGATGCGCAATTACAATCGTGGTACGCCCGGCAAGTAATCGGCCGAGGTTGTCCTGGATCGCGCGTTCGGATTCTGTGTCGAGCGCGCTCGTCGCCTCGTCAAAGATCAATACCGCCGGATTGTTATAGATCGCTCGCGCGATGGCTATGCGTTGCTTCTGACCGCCGGATAGCGAAAGACCTGATTCTCCAATCTTTGTTTCGTAACCGAGGGGTAACCGCATGATGAACTCGTGGGCTGCGGCAGCTTGGGCCGCTGCAAGGACGCGGTCGAGGTCGGGCTCAGGATCGCCGAACGAAATATTCCGCGCGATCGTATCGTTAAACATGTGATTGTCCTGAAGAACGGTTCCGATGTGCCGACGGACGTCGCGATAATTCAGAGTCTTTAAATCGACATTATCGAAAAAGATTGTGCCTTGCGTAGGCTCAAGCAGTCCTGCAATCAATTTGATCAGCGTTGTCTTGCCGCTTCCGCTGCGGCCAACGAATGCCACCGTCCGTCCCGGCAGAAGATCGAGCGTAATATCCTTTAAGATGTCGGGTGATTCAGGTCCGCCATATTTAAAGCCGACTCCGCGCAACTCGATGCGCCCTTCGAGGCTGCGGACAGGGACTAGGAGAGAGCGATCATGACCCTGCTCCGGCTCCTGTTCGAAAATGTCATTGAGACGATTCAGCAGGACAGAAGCCAGCTGCACGTTGTCCCAAACTCCGAGGGCTCGCAAAATTCCCGCATAGGCCATTGCAGTGAGCGAACTGAACGCAACAAAACCACCGACACTCAAGTTGCCGTGGATGACTTGCATGGCGCCGACCCACAAGAAAATCGCAGTAGACAGGAGGCCGATAGTTTGCAGCACGCTGTCCCACGACATCACGATGAACGTCGCCTTGAAAAGTTTTTGCGAGACTGAGAGAAACTCGTTGAGCATGGCATCACGAAATGAGCTCTCGGCGGCTGCCGCTTTTACAGCTTCGATTCCTTTGATCGCATCGATTTGATGCGAACTGTATTTGCCCTGACTTTCTTCGACGCCGTGATAAAGCGGACGCAACACCTTTACCGAGAGAATCATTAGGCCCACGTACAAAGGCGTAGTTGCCAGAAACGCGATGGTCAGCAGCGGGCTATACATCGCCATTAGAGCGACTGCACCCAAGAGGAAAACGGCTGCGAGCAACGCGCCCACTCCTTGTTGCACAGCCAACTGCCGAACTTGCCTTGCTCCTTCAAGTCGGCGCTGAATGTCCCCCGTTCGACGATTCGTGAAGTAACTCATCGGTAGAGACAAGAGTTTTCGGCTCAAGAAATCGAGAACTGCTGTGTCGAGGCGGACGGCGGCAAATGCCAGCAAATATTCTTGAGCAAGCGTGGCAAGCTGGACGAAAACGAGCACTGCGAGCATGCCAAGCAGAATTACTTTCAGCAGGCCGACGTCATTTTCGACTATGACTTTATCAACCACGATTTGCGTGAACACGGGAAACAGCAATTGCAGGAAACTCACAGCGACCGCTAACCCAAGCACCTGCAGCAAGATCAGCTTAAATCGCGAAAGGAACGGCAGAACCCAAGCTAGGGTTGGCTTGCTTTCGGGAGCTTGTTCGAATGCTGGTGTATAATCGAATAGTGCTGTGTAACCAGTCCACTTCGTCTCAAATTCTTTTCGTGGAATTTTGCGTAGTCCGACCCCGGGATCGGCGACACGCGTAAATTGCTCATCAAGATCGTAGAGTACTATCCAATGGTTACCCTCCCAGTGCACTATTGCGGGAAGCGGCATGAGCGGGAGATTGCGCTGTGAGACTTTCAAAGGACGCGCCGCTAACCCGAGTTCAGTGGCGGCCCGAGAAATCGCTTTCAGGCTGGTGCCATCGGTCGCCGTATGACAGAGCTGTCGAATGCGTGCGAGGCTAACCTTGCGACCAAAGTGTCGGCAGATCATTCCGAGGCAGGCCGCACCGCAATCCATCTCGTCGATCTGCATGATATGCTCAATCTTTCGAAGACGCTTCCCGCGCTTGCGGAACAAGCTTCGCTCATCGGCGAACGGCTCTTCTTCACCGTCGGTCTCCTTCGGGGGCTGGCCGTCGAGTTGTACTTTATCGTGCACCTGTGTTTCGGCAGGGAGCAGCTCCGTCGCAAAATCGAGCGGAACACGCGCCTCGGCTTTTGCCTCATACCGGGCTAGCCGCTCGCTCAACAATTTATCGAATTCCGGAAATCGCCGGCGGAGATCTCGTACGGATTTCAGTTCAAGCGAAAGCAGTTGGCAGTCTGTAAATGCTTCTACCGATGCCGCACGCGGGGAGTCGTTCAGGATCGACAATTCACCAAAAAAATCGCCCTCGCGATAGAACGCGACATTGCGCTTTCGTCCGTTCAAGCCAGCGAACGCGCGCGCCCGTCCCTTCTCGATTACATAAAGCGGTCCGGCGTCGTCCCCTTCTCGAATGATCAGATTGCCTTTTTCGAATGTGATAGGAGTCAATTTGTCGATCATCCCGCGCAACACGGGGCCCGACAATCGGCCGAAATTGCTGAACTGATAAAGAAAACTTTGGAGAGCACGGTTGCGACCGGTGGACTCGATATACTGTCTTAAATCGGGTACGCGGCGGACGAGTTCAAGAAAGTCATCGCGATCGATCCGCAAGACATCGACTGTAGTGCTGCAACGCACAGTGGCGTTTCGAGTTCCGCCCTCCGCTAACGCAGCCTCCCCGAAAGAATCCCCCGGCTTCAGTACTCCCAACGCGATTTCGTCGCCATCTGCCTTGATCTTCAGGGCACGCGCGCGCCCGCTGGTCAGAACGTAAAATGAATTAGCCGGATCGCCTTGTTTTACGATCACTTCGCCGAACTCATAATGCTCTTCCTGCAGGAGCGGCTCGATCTCCTCAAAATGTTCATCAGAAACAAAGCGGAACAGCGATGAACGCCGCAGAATTTCGCTGTCTTGGATTTTCATCCCATCGAAACAGGAATGCTCAACCGTGAGTGCGCATATTTAGTTGTCAGGTCTGAAAAATACTGCTCAAGCAGCCGCTGGTCGATGCGCAATTTGACGGTTGGATCTTCTAGCCGCGGTGGGATTTTTTTTATAATTCGACATAGTTCGAATCCGTCACCACGGGGCATCGCTTCCAGCAAGTCGCCATCCGAGGCGCTTAAATACTTCTGCTGCGTGTCCGCCGGAAGATCTTCCAGAAGAAAGTCCGCACGTCGATACGGATACCTCCCGTCAGTCGCAACTTCTTCCATTGACATCCCGTCCTCTCGCACGCAGAACAGCGCTTCCATCGCGGCATCGTGCGATTCCAACTCAATCAGTTCGATTTCAAATCGTGTCAGGCGCAAGCGCAGAGCGATCAATTGACGTTGGCGTGCTACCGGAACCAGCAGCAGATCGCAATGCAGGGCGTACGCCGCCTCGATCGCAAGCATTTCATTCAACCACTGCGAATCGCGGCCCATTTCTTCCAGCCAAGGGGCAAGCTGTGCTGGTTCGATGCCAACTCGATGTAAAAATTTCCGCTTTTCCGCAGCGATCGCGTCTGATGTAGGTTCCTTTCCAGCGCAACGCGCAGCCAGACGCCACATGAGTCTATGGGTCATCTCCTCTAGCGCCCCGGACAAAATCAATTCTGTTATGAACAAGTCGCGCAGCTCTGCAGCTGCCGAGGTGTATTCGGACCGGTCGGGCGATAAGTCTTCACTAACCGCACCGACGCAATACTGGCGGGCGAAATAATCGCTGAAGTCTTCAAACGTAAGGCCGCGATTTGATAGCCATGCTTCCGTCTCCTCCGCCGTGATCAAATCATAGCGATAACGAAACTGTTCGGCAGCAGCAGAAATGGCCGACTCGTCCAACTCTAATTGCAATTCGTCTGCACGCTCTTCCGCTGCGACGTGGCCGAGAAAAGTCTGCCATTTTTCCCCAATTTCGCCTCGGAAAACAGCCGCATCGACAGCATCACGCGCCGTATACTCCTGAGTTCCGCACGCGCACACGATTACATCGCAAGGCGAAACTGACTCTGTGCTCGACATGAAGAGCAGCTTTTCTACCGCATTTCAGCAAGAAAGTCGAGCCTCTCAGTCCCCGACTGCCGAGAGCGACTCAGCGAGTAGAAACCACTGGAGCGATCGTCGACAAACACTAGATGACTACGTGCACGTGTGCCGGCGACGTTCAAAGTTGTTAACTGTTGCGAGTTTTCTGTCGGTCCGTTAAACTCTACAGCGGCCATGGAGGAACAAACGCCCAACATCAATGTAGTTCACGCCGTTTGGCGTCGACTTAAGAAGGCTAAAATTCGCGATCTACAGCCGGCAAAGGATGTGAAGGGTGGTCGCGGTGTTACGGGCACATGCAAACCCACTACGGGCGGCGCAGGCACTTCAGGAAACAAAGGCAACCGTTAGGAATTTGGCGTCAGTAGCGGCAGTGATTGCGTGCTGTGTTAATCCCGTGTACGGCCCGCCACTATAAGCCGACCTAAAACCGCGGTCTCAATCCAAACACTTCGGATCGGTCGCGAAAGAAAATCGTTTCCCCAAACGCCGGATTGGTTTTGGCGCTTTGCTTTTTGGAGCGGCGCTATGTTACGCTAGCCACCCACAGATGAACACATCAAAGCTCGACGAATCGAAATCAAGCCTTACTCCTGGGACGGAGAAGATTAAGCCGACATACATCAGTTTGGTGCAATTCACCGATCAAGGTATCCGAGGCGCGAAGCAGACGACTCACCGGCTAGCTACTTGGGCGGCAAAGGTGCAGTCGATGGGAGTTACCATTAAACAGATGTATTGGACACTCGGTCATTACGACCAGGTGTGTATTTTCGAAGCGCCGGACGATGAGACAGCGGCCAGTGTGCTGCTGGCGGCGGACCTGCTAGGTAACATCCGCACGCAAACGTTACGCGCTTTCACAGCCTCTGAGATGGACACGATTCTGGCGAAAGCGCCATAAATCAACGACACAGGTTTGCGATGATTAGCAGCGGGATCACCGAATTGTCGCTCCCCTACCGAGGTGGGCAGACGAACTAAATAAGAACGCTGTGAATTCCCCGTCTGAGAGTGGGTATATTATTCAACTGTCGGTTTCAGAAAGCTGATCTTCACTTCGAACTGTCAATGATCTGCTGCGCGTTATTGATGGCAGACTGGTCCGGCGCTTTGTCTTTCTTCAGGATATCAATCGCCTTCTGCGCTGAGGCGGTAGCTTCTGTCTTGTTGCCAAGCTTAGCCTGAATCTGCGCCTTTTTGTAGTGCATGAAGTAGGCGTCTGGATTCTTCTCCAGCGCCTGATCGATCCACTTCGCCGCCTGGTTTAGGTCCTTGTTGTTGTCGTAATAAAAGGCCGCGGCCTGATACGCGGTGCGCGCGTCGAGCGGAGTCCCTGCGCTCACGGCTGCATCGAGTTGCTTACTCACCTGCTCGATGTCGTCCGTACTCAATTTCACGGGGACGCGCGTTTTATCCCAAAGCAAATCAAGCGTCGCGGACGCGCCTTTCACATCATTGAGCGTAATCGTAAAAGTCTCGATCGTTTCCGGAAGGGCTTCCGGGATCGCCGTGATACGCGCGGCGTCGTTCTCCTGCTTATAATCGGCTGCGCTCTGCACCTTCGCGTCCTTCGAAAGGATGATGGTCCACTCGCTCGCTGTCGGAATCGTGAAAAGTGCATATTCAGCCGCCGGGATCTCCTTGCCCCCGAGCGTTACCGCGCGACTAAACTTGATTTTAGTGACCGCGTTGGCGCCAGTGCGCCAGACCTTTCCGTACGGCACCAGGCCGCCGAAGATTTCGCGGTTGTTCTTATTCGGGCGGGAATAATCCACTTCGACATCGGTCAACCCGACGCGCTGTTTTACGACCGAGTGCTGGCTGGGTGCAGGGAATTCGATTTTCTTCTCGTCGGCGGCGCGCAGGGTGCCAGGCAGGAGCGTTCCCGCAAGAAAGAGAAATGTGAACACAGCGGAAAGGAGAAGCGAAAGAAAACGTGAGGATTGGATCATAATGTGCAGGATGTTTCTAATATGTGATGAGTTAAGCGGAGAACATATCGCCAGTCGACGGGAGTCAAATCGCTGCGCGTGGCCAAGTCTTGGCCTTTGCGCTACCGAGAGAAGTAACTTCGCCAAGGCAAGCTCACCGCCACTGCGATATTCAAGAGCCGGTCAATGGACGTTAAGCGGAAAACGGAGCCATTATTCGGTTCGCAGCGCGGTTATCGGATTCACGCGAGTTGCACGGTTGGCCGGGAAAAAACACGCAAGAAGCGCCGCAGTCGCGAGCATCAAGGTTGCGATAAGAAGCGCCAACGGATCGCTCGGACTTACGTCATACAGGATTTTGGCGAGTACGCGTCCTGCAGTCAATGAAAGAAGAAGACCAGCGCCAACTGCGAGCGCCGTTTGCATTGCGCCCTGCCGCATAATGAGTGCAAACACGTCACGCCTATGTGCGCCCAATGCCATACGGATACCGATTTCGCGGGTCCGGCATGCCACGGCGTAAGCTTTTACGCCATACACACCGACAACGGCTAACAGCAGCGCGATCGCACCAAAGATGCCGAAGAGAGTTGCGCCAAGTTTAACGATCCAAAGGTTGGGCGACCTCTCCACCAAATCGACAAATGGAGTCATTTGCAGCAGCGGTAGATCGGGATCGATCTCGCGCAATGTTTGTCGAAGCGTCGGAATAAAAGCTGCCACCGCATGATGATCCTGCGTATTGAGCCGCACGTGCAGAAACGTTTGGCCGGTATATCCCTGCGCTAATGGCACGAATAAACGGCAAATCAGGGAATCGTTTTCAACGCTATGCCGGTGCTTGCTCACAACACCGACAACTTCCATGTCGTTAGGCGAGCCGTCTTTCGGTGGATTGGTGTAGCGAATATGCTGACCGATCGGGTCTTCGTTCGGAAAAAGTTTTTTCGCCATTTCCTCGTCGATCATCGCCACGCGTCGCGCGTCCTTGTTTTCAGATTCGCTTTGAGTGAAATCGCGACCGTGAAGTAGTTTGATGCCGAGCGCCTCGCAGTAACCGGGCGTGATCGCGGTGAAGAGCGAATTGACGCTCGGATCAGGCGCCTTTGGGTCGTTAGGCATAGCATCTTTTGTGCGAATAATGCGCCGTGCGCTGGTGAAATCGGAATACGGCAGCATGGTGCCCGTGGCCGACGCGGTTACTCCCGGCAACTCCCGTACGCGTCGTACCATGTCGAAGATCAAGCGCCGCGAATCGGCCGGCGCTTTCTTGATCAAACTGAAGTCGAATTCACTAACGATATCCCCACGCGCAACGAATCCCGGATTGAGTCCGGCCGCTTTAAGCGCGCCACGGAAGAATAATCCTGCGGCGAAAAGCAACATCAGCGACAACGCGATTTGCGCCATTACTGAAATGTGACGTGGCGCGAAGAACCGACTTAAACGACCGATGCGGGCTGGTTCGCCTACTTGCTCTTTCAGGTCCTTAACGAGATCGGCCTTTGTTGCCTTCAACGCCGGGCCAAGACTGAAAAGCATTGTCGCGATAAGACAGAACAACAACGTGATTGCAAGCACAGTCACGTCGGGCCGCAATTTGACGACGAGAGAGAAATTGACCGACGCGAGCAAACCATGCAGTTGCTGGAGCAAAGCATCGTTGCACCAGGCGCTCAGTATCAGGCCGATGACACCGCCGCAAACGGCCAGCAAAAACCCTTCGCACAACAATTGCCTGACGATCTGCCAACGTGATGCGCCCACAGCCAGTCTGATTGCGATTTCCTTCGAACGCGACGTGCCGCGCGCGAGCAACATGTTGGCGAGATTCAAACACGCGATGAGCAGGACCGCTCCAGCCATGGCCGTAAGCAATGTTGCGACTAGCGTGAGTGGTCCGTCGTTCTCCGGTTGCGTGCTTAGGCCAAATCGCGCGGGCGTCTGAACTTGTAGCTCCCGCGCACTTTCACTGCCGTCTGGTTGGATCGCATTTAACCGTTGCGCCAGCACCGGCAGACGCGCTTTCGCCGCGTCGTTCGTTAGGCCGGAACGCATCCGCGCCACGAGATTGAAGGTATAATTCTTCGGATCCAACAAATCGTGCGTCGTTTCGGAATCGCCAAAAGCAGAACCGAACTCCGAACGAATACCGAGCGGCAGCCAAATGTCCGGCGCGATCAACGCGTTCGCGCCGCTAAATCCATCCGGCGCAATGCCAATTACCGTGTATGGCTGGCCGTTAATCTGCACCGTGCTACCGACAAAATCATCGCGGGCGCCGTTGCGTTTCCAAAACCCATAGCTTGATACGAGTACAGCCATGTTCGCATTCGGCTTACATTCCTCAGCGTTGTAAAACCGGCCGCGAAACGCCTGCACTCCCATCATCGGGAAATAATTTTCCGACGTCAGGAATGCGAAGCTGCGCCGCATCTCGTGATCGCGTCCGATGCCGGCGACGGCGAACTCAAGCGCGGCTACATTGACAAACACATCTCCGCCGTTCTCGCGCAGTTCGCGATATTCGTTATACGAAAACTGCCGATAATCGTGGCTCGCATTTTGGCGAGCCGTGAACACATTCACCACTTCGGCAGGCCGGACCGGTACCACCGGCTTGAGCAGCACGCCATTGATCAGCGCGAAAATGGCCGAGTTCACACCGATGGCTAAAGCAAGCGTCAATACCGCAACGCTCGTAAATCCCGGCGTCTTGAGAAGCTGCCGCACTGCAAACCTGAAATCCTGCATCATAAGAACCCTTCTTTGTTTTCATTGAGATGCAGCTCCCCTCGCCTTTGGATTCAAAGTTGTCCTCGGAGGCGATAATTTTTATCGCAACGATTCTTTCTCTCTATCGCACAACAACGCGATGCGAACCCGCCCGGCCGTGATCGTCCAGCGCGGTGACTTCGTAATCGCCAGCGGCTGCGCTCCACTCGACAACTTGATTCGGTGCCGCTTTTCCCACGAATCGCTTCCCGGCAAACCAGAAAATCTCGCGCACGTCGGCATCGGCTTTGGCGCGTAACGGAATTGTCTTTTTCGAAACGAGCAGAATTTCTTTGCCGTTCGGAGACACAATGATCGGGTTTTGTCCTTCCCGACTCGCCGACTCGCTGCCAGTGTCCGGCAGGAAGGGAGGGGGCACCCGGCGTGGCAGTCCAGCTTGCTGGAACAAAGTGAGAAAGTCGCCGGGCCAGAATTCGTACACTTCGCGTTTTACTTGATGTGTACCGTCGTCGACCAGAACGCGCAGGCCTGTGGCGATATCGACTAGCACTTCGCGATGCACATCGCAGGCTTTGGTAGGCGACACGCCGGGAATAAACCAGCCTTCGACACGCTGCGTGCAAAAGCGGTTCGGCAGATCCCCCGATAACGCGCAGAACTCTACGCGTTTCAAATTTGCTCCCGACGGCGGTTGATGCATCACGGTTGGTTCCGGCCACGCTGCGCGCAGATTATCGATAATCTGAAACAGCAGCGGCCCTGCCGCAGTGCGGCCGATGAACGCCGGGTTGGCGCGGCCATCAAAATTTCCAATCCAAACTCCGAGCACATAATGATCGAACACCGCGATCGACCAGGCGTCCCGAAAACGATGCGACGTTCCCGTCTTCCAATAAACCCGCGCGCTGTGATTTCCATCAGCGCAATTCATTTCCGGTCGCGGCACATTGCCAAGCATATCAAGAGTCAAAAATGCGGCTTCCGGCGAAAGAATTCTCTTTGGCTCTGCAATGCAGTCGCGCGTCGTGAAGCGCAGCGGTCGCAGTTCGCCATTGTTCGCCAACGCAGTATAAAGCCGCACCAAATCTTGCAGCGAAACTTCCGCTCCCCCGAGCGGGAGCGCTAGACCGTAGAACGATTCGGCTTTCGGCAGACGTACTTCAGCTGTGCTAAGAAATTCGTAAAGCGTCGGATGCGCTAGATGCGACGCGAGTTCGACTGCCGGCACATTGCGGCTGCGCGCCAGCGCGTCGCAAGCTCGGATCGGTCCGAGAAATTCGCGATCGAAATTTTCCGGATTGTACTCGCCGAAACTGCGCGGGGCATCTGCCAAAATCGATAACGGATGAATCAAGCCTTGGTCGAGCGCGAGCGCGTATACGAAGGGTTTCAACGTCGACCCCGGCGAGCGCCGACTGCGCGTTCCGTCGACCTGGCCGTTGATGTCACCTTTGTAGAAATCCGCCGAGCCGACTTGGGCGAGCACGTCCATTGTGCGGGTATCAACCAGAAACACCGCTGCGTTTTCGATCCCGCGGTTGCGATTACTAGCGACGTAAGCGGTTACCCTTCGTTCGATCGCTTGCTGCTTTTCCAAATCGAGTGTGGTGACGACGGTAGGGACGCCGCGCTGCGGCGTCCGGTCGGCGCAGCGCGCCGACCCTACCATCTCGAGCACCTCCTGAACAAAATGAGGCGCGAGGAATTTTCGCCCCGTTTGCATGCGCGGACGAAATTCGCGCATCGAAAGCGTGGCACAGCCATCCTGGCTGTGGGGCGAGTAGGCGTCTCGCCTGCTCGATTCTGACTGCAGGCCAGAAGCCCGCAGGCCCCACAGGCCAGAGGCCTGTGCTACGTTCCGATCATACCAACTGGATTGCGCGAGATTCACCGAATAATTATCACGATCTGCATGTAACGCGCGGCGACTCGGGCTTTGCGGGATCACGCTGAGAGCGATTGCTTCTGGCCGGCTTAGTTTTATTGCAGGCTTATCGAAGTAAATCTCGCTGGCGGCGCCAACACCTTCGATGTTGCGCCCGTACGGCGCGAGATTCAGATACGCTTCGAGGATCTGATTCTTTGAGTAATGCCGTTCCAACTCGAGTGCCCGCATGATTTGCTCTAGCTTTCCGGAGACAGTTCGGGTGTGAAGGTGAAACCGAAGGCGGGCCAGTTGCATTGTGATGGTCGACCCGCCTGTAGTCGCTCGATGAAAACGCAGGAGGTCCGCCGCACCGCGGGCAAGCGCGATAGGATTCACGCCCGGATGACGCGCGTAATATTTGTCTTCATAGAGCAGTGTGGCATCGACGAGATCCGGTGAAATTTGTTCGAGCGGCGTCCAAATCCGAAATTTTTCGTCGGCACTAAGGGTGACCCGGAGCAATTTACCATTGCGGTCGCGCACACACTGGGAAAACGAAATCCTATCGAGCAGCGGCGGCTTTGGCAGCGCCAACCAGACTGCAGCGATAACTGCATAAAAAACAATTCCGTTACGAAGCGCGCCGCGCAGCTTGCGAATTGCTGGGGAGCGCACGCGCCTCGCGTGCTGCGTTCGGCGCCCTCGCCGAACACCCGAACATTCAGTATCATTCGGCTGCGAGAAAGCCACTGGCGAGGGCGCCAGCGGCGACACGCGTGGGCGCGGGCGGTCCCCAGAATTTTCGGACCACGCACTCATTCGGTGATACTAATTTTTCCGCCGACACCGCGGCCTTTCACGTTTCGATCGTACATCGACTGCGCGAATACGGGTGGCACGATGAACTGCCCGCGATTGCAGGATTTGATTTGGTAATTGATCTCGAGCGCCTTTGTGGGCGCGGTGACGAAGAACACCGTGCGGTCCTCGCGAACATCGACGTAATCGACGCCACTAATTGAAGACGCCCCAATCCGCGCGGAGGAATCGACCACTTCAAATCCGCCCGGCAAAAGATCGATGATCGCCACGTTGGTGATCGGTTCGCGCTGTAAACTCCGAACGTGCAGTCGCATGTGGATTTGCTCGCCCACATGCGTACTGGTGACTGCTTCATTATTTTTGCCGAGAATTTCTCGATAAATCTCCAAGCCATTCGTGAGCGGCTCAGTTGGCGCGTGGCCGTCGAAGCCTGCTTCAACGACTTGGAAGAACGCACCGGGCCCACTCAGCTTTCGGCTGCTCGTGAAGCGCAAGGCAGTTGCGTTACCTGAAAACTCCGACCGCAGAAGCGGTTTGGTTCCGCTCGTCAGCCGGGCCTCTTTTTTATCCTTGCGCACCTCGGTGATCGTTAGGTCCGGTGGGTATTGCGCTACTGCGTGAGAGTACGCTTTTAAAGCACGCACTGCATAAGCAGAAGAAAGGGTGTTGAAATCGCCGTTGCCGATGGGTTTGAGAATGTGTTGGAATTGCTCGGCAGAGATTTTGCGCAGCCGCGCGGGGAACTCGCGAGCGATCACTGCGATATACTGCGAATTCATGCCGAGCGGCTGACAGAAATCGTCTCGGTCAATCGTGTCGCGACTATCCATCTTGTAGCTATCGATCAAACGTTCAGCCTCAGCGTCTTTATGAAGTAGATGCAGCGCGCCGGCGAGATAAACGCCCGTGATATCGTTCTGCCACCGATCATGCTCATGTTTTTCGAGCCAATCGCGGAGGTTTAAAATGTAATTTGTCGTGATAACACCTTCGCGTGTGAGAACGTAGATCGCGTAAGCCACCGTGCGCGCATCAGCGAAGTCTGCCGGATCGTGTGTCACCATTTTTTGCGAGTTCCGTAATCCGCTTGCAAACATTTCCGGCGGCGGTACGAATCCCGCTGCCTTCGCCTCACTCAAAAAATCCATGACATAAGCCGAGACGAAGCTGATCGAATCGCCCGTCTCGGGCGCCCAGTAGCCGAAAGCGCCGTGGTCATTTTGGCGGCGCGCCAGAATGCTAAATGTGCGTTCCAGTTGCTGATTGATCTCGCCACGGCTCAAACCAAAATCGGTTTCATCGGCCAACATCAATCGGCAGAACGCGCCGCTGGTGATCTGTTCGCTGCAGCCAAACGGGAAATCTTTCAGGTAGGCATCGAGACCGTGCGCGAGACCGAGCGGCAGCGCTGAGACGGTGGCGTCGAGTTTGCGAAACTCCGGGTGCAACTCGCGCGTCAGAGGGATTTCGATCCTTTCTTTGAAGCTGCCACTACGCACGTCAGTCATGTACGGGACAGGCGGCCGCACGCTCAGCGTAGCGCGGCGCTTTGTTTGTGGCACAGCCATCTTGGCTGTGGGGCCGGCGGACATCTTGTCTGCCGAGTCAGCAGGCGAGACGCCTACTGGCCCCACAGGCTGGAAGCCCGTGCTACCAGAGATACGCGCGATGAACGTGATTTCTCCCGAGCCGAGTTTGTCCGTTGCACGAAACTTGAAGATCGCTGTTTGCTCTCGGCCTTCAGCAATATGCAACGTCTGCGATGCGCCGCCCGCGGTCGATAGCTGCTCATTGGTTTGGGCGCGCAGTTCGATCTCGGCGTTCGGGCCGGAGCCCTCAACGTTATTGGCGACGGTCACGCCGGTTTCGAATTCGTCTCCAGGCGCAGCGAGCACCGGCACGCTCGGTGTAATTACAAATGGCCCGCGAATCAGAGTCTCGCGCTCGGCCGAAGCCACCGCATCATCCGCGATCGCTACAGCCATGATCTTCAACGTGCCATCGAAATAATCAGGCACCTCATAAACGACTTCGCGCTTGGTGCTATCGGCATCGACGATGCCCGACCAAAAGACGACTGGCTTTTCCGTAACTCGCTTGAAAGGATTTAACCGTTGATTGTCACCGCCACCGCCGAACGCCGATACCGAACGCAGCAGCGAAAACTCGGGAATGATGAGGTCGACAATTTGCGCCGTGTCGACGCGCAGCATGCATTTGCGGAAGTAAAATCCGAGCGGATCCGGCGTTTTGTAATCGGTGACTTGAAGAATCCCTTCGTCAACGGCGAAGATAACGATCTTGCTTGGCCGATCTGTCTTGTAATTGATGTGCAATGGTTCGCCCGGTTTCGCATTGGCCGATGCATTGATTTCAACATTGAGCCGGCGCTTTTCCTTATTGGCGGTAAATGGCACGACGCCGTAGCTCAACGGGCTCACGAAAATTTCCTTCGAATCCAATGCGCGGACGAACGCGACGTTGACGTAACCGCTGCCTTCGAAATCGTCTGGAATATGAATGTGTTGAACGCTGCTGGCCAAGTCCGCGTGGAACCATTGCTGCGTGTAAACGCGGTCGCGCTCGATAGTAATTAGTCCGCTACCAGAATAAGGAGCGGTGATGCTGACCGCGATTTCGTCACCGCTATTGTACTGCGCGCGGTCGAGCTTCACTTGCAGTTCGGCATTCTTTTCGAGTGACCGCGAAACTGCGCCGCGGCCAATCACACAGAATTGCAACTTGGCTAGACGTCGGTCTTGATCGTCGCGCAACTCGAACACATAATTGCCTGTCTCGTCGGTCGGGAGCATGTAGTGAAGGCCGTTTGCAGAGACGGAAATCTTTTCAGATTTCGCGACGCGCTCTTTCAAAACCGATTCGTAGGCAAAATTGCCGTTCTCCTGCTTGGTCAGAACTGACACCTGTTCCTGCGCGATCACGTTCGCAGTCACATTTGCCAACGCGATGCGGTTGAGCTGCGGATCGACGGCTACAAGATCGACCGTGCGCGGTTTATCTATCGCGATGTAACGCAAGTCGCCGTCGGGCTTGCAGCCGATCACATACGGCAGAGCTGAAACGAGCGCGTCTACTGTGCCCGTGACACTGCGGCCGCCTTCCGCCTCGAATCCTTCCGCAACAAAACGCATGGAGTAAGTCGCGTCGGCGAAACGCTCGAGTTGCAGATCAAATTCCGTTTGGCCGCCAGCGTCGGTGTTGTTCTCACCAAGCTCGATCGTCTGTTCATGCCGTTCCTTCTTCTCGTCCAGCAACCGATCGAAAAAGATGTAGTTAGGAAATTCTGAGAAAGAAAACGCGCTCGGCGCCAGCTCGAGACGCGCGGTCACCTTGCGATCGGTTGCCGGCGTACCATAAAGATTTGCGAGCACAACCGCGGCGCGCATTTCCTTTGGTTGGATCCAGCCACGCGGTACCTTTTGCGAAAGCCGCGTCTCGATTTTCAATCGATCCGGCAGAAATTCTTTCACGTTCGCCGTAGTCGAACCGAGCAACGTGGAGCGCTTGCTGTTTTTAACGAGGTAGACGTTGACGATGTAGAGACCGGTCGGCGATTCATTGGCTGTTTGATAAGTCAGCTCGGCAAATCCGCTGTCGGGCAAATTGATTTTCCTGGTCTGAACGGCGTGATCTCGCGCGTCCACCACTTCGGTTTCTATCGGAAGATCTCCGAGCTTGCCATTCCAGTTACGCTGCTTCACAACGATGCCGATGTGAACGTCGTCGCCGGGCCGGTAAACACCCCGTTCCGTAAACACGAACGCGTCGAGGTTTTCCGGCAGAACACTATCAGCTCCGTCGATATCGAACCGCGAAAAGTTCAGTTGCCGATCCTCGCGATTGTACGGAATAAACGATACGTCATCCCCCTTACGCGCTACGAATGCGACCGGCATTTTCTCACGCGTTGATTTCTCGACCGATGCGAACGCGCAATGGCCGTTCGAGTCCGTCATAACGCTTTGAATAGCGATGCCGTTCTTGCCCAAAAGATCGACAACAATATTGGGCAGCGGCGTCCCTTCTTTGACCGACATCAGAAAAACTTCGTGGGTGCCGTCAGCGTTTTTCTTCGTCAGGATTCCAGTGTCGGTGACAAGGATGAAACGTGAATCACTGACCGCTTTAATCGCTTTTTTCTTCGCTGAATCCCAACCGCGCGCTGTCACGAAAAACAGACCGCGCTCGCTGCCGCCGTCTGCCGGCTTGCGCAGATGTTCGGCAAACTCGAACGCCGAATAGTTTGCTTTCCATTTGTTCTCGAGCGCGATGCCCTGTTGCTCCCGCGCTATGCGGGAAATGTTTTCCTGGTCGAAGAGCTCGGAATCGCGGAAACGCGGATGCTCGAATCTTCCCTCGGTTTGGCTGACCAGATGATTGATCTGCGTCGTAGCGACACGGGCGATCTCGTATTCGATCGCGCTGAGTCCGCGAGAGCGGATCGATAACTTTCGTTCGCCATTGAGCGCGAGCAGACCGCCATGGCCTTCGATTTGGACTTCGCGCGGCAACGCTGGAACGTCAACAACGGCGTTGTAATCCTCGCTTAACGGAAAACCGCCAAACGCCTGAACGCCCTTGTTCACGCGGACGTAAAGTTCGCCCTCGCTTTCAACGCGCAATCGAAACGCATGTTGCCGACCCAGCGGCTTTTCGGACTCGATAGGCGCGAATGTCACTCGATGCGCAGCATCGAGAACGTCATCGGGAACATCGGTCGCGCTTTTCCAAAGCTCGGTCTCTTTTACTTGTGATCCCACTGAATCATCATCGGAATCAGATTCTTCCTTCGAAGCAGCGGACTCATCGGAGGTTTCGTCGAGATCTCCTTCTGTCTCGACTTCGGCAGCTTTTTCGGCGTCGGAAAGTTTGCGTTTCGGGAGCAATCGGATCTGGAGAGCTTTCGCTAATTCTCGAGTGCTTATGTCGGCGGTAGTGGTCAGCACGATCAATTGCTCGGGCTCGCCGTTTTTGTTGCGCGCGACAGTGGTTTGAATGGAATCGATCTGAAACATCGAGGCGACCGACGGGATCCGGAGTTTCTGCTCGACTGCGTCCCGCGTCTGCGCGCCGCCCTGCGCGGTGCGAAGACCTTTCGTGACCATTAAGTTGAGAAATTCCTCGTGCTCTGGCAGCACGATTTGCGAGCTGTGGATGTAAGCGATGCGACGATGCAACCCGTAGCTCGTCGTGAAATGCGGAGCCGGGTCGTTAGGCCGAAAAACGTTCGAACCGCCAACCATCTTGAGTTGGACGTGTCGCTCCAATTCGCCGGGATCCATCGCGTGTGTCAGCCCCAAGGTCGCACTGATTTCGCGCCGGGTTGGATTTGTCGGGTCCTGATAAATTTCGAGTTCTTTGATGGTGACTGCGAATGGCGGCGTGCGCGTTTCATAGGCGAGCCGCTCCATCAAGACGTGCCGCGGAAAGAAATTCCTTTCGAAGGCCACTCCAAATTTTTGATCTGCCGGCCAATCTTCCGTCGGCTCAAACACGAGAATATCGGCCTGAGCCCAGTGCCATGCGCCGTTCAAGTGCGGCTCGAGTCGCACGCCTTGCAAGGATGGCTTTTTTAAATCCTCCAGGCGCGCAGCAGATTCGCTGAAGTAAACTACTAGCCGCGAGAACTTCAGTTCTTTCTCCAGCTTGGTGACTTCAATTGGAACGATCTTGGCTGAAACTTTTCTGGGTTTCGGCAGATGCGAATACCACTTCCAGGTCCACGCTCCGCCGCACGAAATAAGAAGAATCGCGATTAGCCCCGACGCGATTAGCCTCGGATGAGCGCGGCCGAAGCTACCGCACCCGGCGATGGATCGGCTCAGCCAACCCGGTGGTCGCCAGGAGATGTTTCCAAAAATCAGTCCAGCAAATCGACGCAGGGCGCGGGCGATCCGCGAGGTGATTTCGTTCAGGTTTGAGAGGAACTGCGGCGTGTTCATGAGGGGAATACGGGCGCCTCGCGAAAATCTTTCAAAAAAAGGTGGAACGCGTTGTCTTCAACGCGTTGGGAATTCGCTCGGGCTTCGCCATTCCCCATCGTGTTCGGAGAAGCCGATCCACCTTGCCGAGACTCGCTTTCCAGAGTTAGAAGATCGATGTGAAACAGGCCAGCATGCTCGCGACGCGGCGCAGCTTGGTCGAGCGTTTGGCCGATTGGGGCGATCAACTGCGCTGGCAGGAGTTTTTCGACACGTACTCGAACCTGATCTACTCAGCCGCGCGCCGATCGGGCCTAACGGATGCCGAAGCACAGGAAGTAGTGCAGGAAACCGTGATCACGGTCGCGAAAAACATCGACAAGTTGAAATACGATCCGGCAATTGGTTCGTTCAAAGGCTGGCTCTTGCAGATCACGCGCTGGCGAATTGCCGATCAGTTTCGCAAACGCGAACCCGGTAATCCGAAACGTCCTCGTTCATCCGACGACCGCGCGACGGCAACAATCGAGCGTGTCCCCGATTCGCGCGGCATTGATTTGGATGCGGTCTGGGAAACCGAGTGGAAGGAGAATTTATTTGAGGCAGCGATCGCGCGGGTGAAAAAGCAAATCGAGCCGAAGCAGTTTCAGATTTTTGATTGTTACGTTCGCAAAGAATGGCCGGCACAAAAAGTTGCCGCGCGATTGGGAGTCAATATCGGCCAGGTGTATCTGGCGCGACATCGCGTCGGCGCGCTGTTGAAAAAGGAAATTAAAG
The DNA here is from genome assembly GCA_036502745.1 of Candidatus Udaeobacter sp. GTDB lineage: Bacteria > Verrucomicrobiota > Verrucomicrobiia > Chthoniobacterales > UBA10450 > Udaeobacter. The sequence goes on along the minus strand of DASXYB010000021.1, from coordinate 933 downwards.
CGCTTGAAAAGAGTGGCCGGTAATCGGCGACTTCCTCTGAGGAGCACACGCGCCCTCGCGTGTACGTTTCGGCGCCCTCGCCGAAACCCCCTGCGCACACGCGCACGATTTGGGTTCGGCACTTCGAAAAGTTCGCGATGGCGAGGGCGCCATGGCCAGGTCGCCGCGGCGACCGCTCCCCGGAATTGCTTCGCCTCTGGTGCTTGTGTAAGATCGGCCATTCCCGATCAGGTTACGGCTCAGATACCAATCATCCCCGATCACGAATTGCTGCGCGTAATCGGGCGCGGCGCTTACGGTGAGATTTGGCTGGCGCGGACTGTGATCGGCGCCTTTCGCGCGGTGAAAATCGTCTACCGCAGCACGTTCGAAAGCGAGCGCATGTTTCTTCGGGAATTTGAAGGGATGTCAGCTTTCGAGCCGATCTCCCGTGCGCACGCCGGCTTTATCAACATCCTGCACGTCGGACGGACCGCTGAGTATCTCTACTACAGCATGGAACTGGCGGACGATCATTTGCACGGACGCAAGATCGATATTGGCAGCTATGAACCGCGCACATTGAAGACCGATCTCGCGCGGCACAAATGCCTCTCCGCCGACGAATCGATAAGGCTCGGGCTTTCGTTAACGGAAGCGCTTGAAGCATTGCACAAACGCGGGCTAACCCATCGCGATATCAAACCGTCGAACATCATTTTCAGCGAAAGCATGCCGAAGTTGGCCGACATCGGATTGGTGGCGGCCAGCGGACAGCGTTCATTCGTCGGCACGGAAGGTTACATCCCGCCGGAAGGGCCGGGCACACCGCGCGCCGACATTTACAGTCTGGGCATACTTCTTTACGAAACCTGCACCGGAAAAGACCGGCTCGATTTTCCGGAGGTCGATTCGCAATTGAGCGCGCGCCCGGATCGCGAACGTCTGCTGCAA
>DASXYB010000020.1:0-2894 GCA_036502745.1 Candidatus Udaeobacter sp. | reverse complement strand
TTTTTCATAAGGCGGATCGGCAAGAATGATTCGAAATTTCTCGGCATTCGATCGTTGACGTAGAAAATCAAAAACATCCTGGTCGCGAACGCGACCTTCTAAGTTCGTTTTCGCCAGGTTTTTCTCGATTGTTTCTGCAGATTGCCGGTCATCTTCAACAAATAATGCAGAGGCCGCCCCACGACTTAGCGCTTCAATACCGAGCGCGCCGCTCCCCGCAAAAAGGTCGAGCACTCGCGCACCAATGATCGCCTCACCCAAGCTCGAAAAGATAGCCGCCTTGACGCGGTCCATTGTCGGACGGACACCGCGCTTTGGAACTGCCAGGCGGACTCCGCCGGCGCTGCCGGCGATCACCCTCATGGCGACGCGGCAGGACTTGGCGTCGCACTGGCTTCAGGCAGCGCTGCGTCCGGCGGCAAAGAGGGCGACGGCACAGCGCTGATGGCATCTTCAATCGCCTTCTTTTTCTTTTTCTGTCGGTCCTTTTTCCCGCCGAAAAAGCTGTTGAGCATGCTGCTAATGTCCCGGCCAACGACTTGCTCCACCAGGTTTGTGCTGGGCCGCTCAACAGTCCCGCCGACCTGAAATTCGATGGCTGAATAGCCCGGCTCGTCGATGCGGTGAAAGTTGTCCCGGATAGCTTTGAAGAGCTGACCGCGAATTCGGTCGTTGATCGCGAGCTGAGAATTCAGTTGAAGCGTGCCGTCAAACGCAACCGTACCCGACGAGGTCAGGCGGATATTTGGCGAACGCAAAACTAGCTCATCAATCGTGACTAATCCCGGGCGCAAGTGGTATTTTGCCTCTGCCTGCTCCAGATCAAGCTCCTGCAGTTCCTCGATCTGCAATATCTGGCCGAGTAACACTAGCAATCTGTATTGCTGTACGCGGCCGTCACGCAACGAGATTTCGCCTTGTCCGACAAGCGCCTCCGCATCGCCAGTTTTTCCCGAGACTTGTAAACTTCCTTGCAACTTACCCTTCACCATTCCCTTCGTACCGCCGGCATTTTTGACGAGTTGATCGGCGAGCACGTCATGAAAGTTTACGCTCGTGGTGAATGGGGAATCTTCCGTCTCTGGCTGCATCGCAAAGTAACCATTCACCTCGCCCTCTGCGACGCGAGCAGAAATTTTCGACAGCTCGAGGACATCGGGCTCGTAACGAATCGGTGAGCGGAGTTGGTCCAAAAAAAAGCGGTCCTGCAACGAAACTCGGCTGACCTTTGCATCTCCCCGAAGCGCCTGCGCGCTACGAATATTGGTGCGAAAATCTACCCCTATAAAACTCGCCATGAGCCTTCCTGTTTGGTCTAAGAAAGTGAAATCGCCGTCCTTCACGGTTACTCGTCGAACTTCCGGAGCGACGGCCAATTTTGGTTCACGTTCCGCTGGTCGATTTTTAACCGGCACTTTTGGCAAAGATGGAAGCGTGGCTGAATTGGTTACGGCTGCAGTTGAGGTAGTTTGAACGAATCCTGTTTCTCTGTCGGGCTGCGGGATCGAGGGAGTGCGATTTGTGGAAACGGGTTCCTCGCGAGCTCCTCGCTCTTTAGGCAGACGCCATTTTCCTTCTTTGTTCTGCGGCCACACAACTCTTGGAGCAATGAGCGAAACTTCCTTGATCACGATCCGGCGTGAAAAGAGCGAAAAGAAACGAACGCGTAGCCGGAATGTCCTCGCCTCCAGGAAATGTTTGGGCCCAACCGGGGCGGTCTGCGGAATCACGATCCCGCTAAGTTCAAGTCCGCCCCACGGAGTGACGCTCATGCTGCGAATTTTGAGCGGAACGCCGAGGCTGCGAGTCAGTTCCTGCTGAATCTTTCCTTGTGCCCCTTGTGATTGCACATACAGGTTCACGCCGAGCAAAACCACTGCACCGAGTCCAATCAATGCTCCCAGAGCGATCACTGCCAGCCGTCGCAATTTCTGCACCCTAAGATGTTACGCAGCCGCAGTTTGAAGCAAAGACCAAAGGCCCTGACTACTTTTTCGTGTGACTGACATAGTTGTTATTGTCAATCCCGCCGCAGGAAATCTCGAAAGCATTCGAGACTGGCAGGAGCGAATCGAATCAATCGTCGGACGTTGGCCGATCCGCTTCACCTCCCAAGCTGGCGAGGCGGAAGCACTCGCGAGACGTGCCGTCGAAGAAGGTTTCGGACGCATAGTTGCAGCTGGAGGTGACGGGACCGTGAATCATGTGGCAAACGGAATCGCCGGCACCGACGCCGCGCTGGGCATTCTCCCGATGGGCACGGTCAACGTTTTCGCCATGGAACTCGGTCTCCCCGCGACCGATCTCCAGCGTTGCTGGGAAATTATCCAGACCGGGAACACGCGTCTTGTCGATCTTCCGAGTGCGAATGGAAAATATTTCGTCCAACTCGGTGGGATTGGGCTCGATGCGCAAGCGGTGAAAGAAACCACTCTTGCTTTCAAGCGCAGTCTTGGCCCGCTCAGTTATCTCATCTCCGCAGCACACATCGCGGCGCGCCAACCTCCGAAGCTTTTAATTGAGTCGGCGGACGCGCCGGTACAGGAAGGGTCGTTTGTGCTTGTCGGCAACGGGCGTCTTTACGGCGGACCTTTTCCATTCTTCAAGCAGGCTGTTGTTGATGATGGTTTACTTGATGTGGTCCTGTTCAAGCGTCTCGGTTTTCTAGAGATCATGAAATATCTTCATGACGTTGTATTCAGCTCCGACATCCGTGTTCCGGAAATTGAATACTTTCAGACTCGCCAGCTCCGTGTAAGCAGTGAGCAGGATGTTCCCGTGGAGCTGGATGGTGAGCTAGCAGGCAGTTGTCCGGTTGACTTTCAAATGCACGAAAAAGCTCTTGCTGTGCTCTCGCCTCCAGCAGCGTCGGAGCTTTAGTCTCAGCACTGCGA
>DASXYB010000019.1:0-5896 GCA_036502745.1 Candidatus Udaeobacter sp. | reverse complement strand
TGCGCGCGAGCGCAGGGATCGTAATCACCGCCAGCCACAACCCGCCGCACGACAACGGCTATAAAGTTTATTTCGATGACGGCGCGCAGGTGATCGATCCACACGCCAGCGGGATCATTGCCAAAGTCAACGCGATCACGACCGAGTCGTTCACGCCGCTGCCTAAGGAGCAACAAGGAAAAGTGACGATTGTCGGAAAGAACATCGACCAGGCTTATATGCACCGGCTCGAAACGTTGATCCTCGATCCCCGAATGACTCGCGAAGCGAAATCGTTGCGGATTGTTTACACGCCATTGCATGGAACCGGCAGCGTGATCATCAGACCAATGCTGAACCGGCTCGGGTTCAAATTCCAAGTTGTGCCAGAGCAGGATCGTTTCGATGGTGGGTTTTCAACGGTGAAATCGCCGAACCCGGAATACGGCGAAGCGCTAACCATGGCGATAAGTCTTGCTGAAAGAGAGAACGCCGATTTGGTCGCTGCTACTGATCCGGACTGCGATCGCATGGGAGTGGCCGTTCGGACCAGGGATGGCGAGATAAAATTGCTGACGGGAAACCAAATCGGTTCGCTGCTGGCATGGTATAGAATCAAGACGCTGTTCGATAAAGGCGTGCTGAACAAGACGAACGCAGCGCGCGCCGTGATCATCAAAACTTTCGTCACCACCGATCTGCAAAACGCGATCGCCGATCATTACGGCGTCCGTTGTGTGGAGACGTTGACGGGTTTCAAGTACATCGGCGCGAAGCTGTCCAATTACGAGCGTGCGATTCCCGAACAACTGCGACGGAGTTATGCCGATCTTGCTGAGAACGAAACGCGGCGGCTTCGGCTCGCGTATTCTTCATTTTATGTTTTCGGCGGCGAAGAAAGCTACGGTTACAGCGGCGCTGATTTTGTTCGCGATAAAGACGGGAACGGCGCAGTAATCATGTTTTGTGAAGTAGCCGCTTACGCGAAGTCTCGTGGACAAACGGTGGATCAGTTACTCGACGAAATTTATTCGCAGTTCGGTTATTTTGCGGAGAAAACCAGTTCGCTTGTTTTCGAGGGCGCAGAAGGAGCAAATAAGATCGCGAATCTGATGAAGTCGTACACGACGGATCCGGTTCGCGAAATACACGGCTTGAAAGTGGCGAACTTTAAAAATTTCGAGACGGATGAGATCAGAGACGTCGAAGGCGATCTGATTCCAAAGACGAAAATGTTGATGCTTGAGTTGGAAGACGGCACGCGTATCGCTGTGCGTCCGTCGGGCACAGAACCAAAAATTAAGTATTACCTTTTTGCGCGCCGCCGACCGGAAAATGAGAAATTCACCGGCGCAGATCTCGACCGAATCAAAGCGGAAGTTGAAAAACACCTGGAGAATCTCTGGAAGTGGCTGCGAACGGGTGCCGAGTCGCGGCTTGTAACGTAAATGCCATGTTGAGCGAAGCGAAATATCTCGGATCGTTAACTCCGGATGCCGCCGCCACGAAATGATCAGAGATTCCCGACCGCTCGGAATGACAGAGTGTGACACGGAGTGACGGCTTCCGATCGTCAACGCGAAATCCACGCCTCTCAAAGCGATCGCTCCTTAATGTCGCCGCTTTGGATTGGCAACCAGCAGAGCCAATGACAAGAATCACAAAGCTTTGGCCATGGTTGGCTGCAATCTGTAGCGGGGTTCTTTGCGCGTCTTGTTTTGCGCCGTTTAACCTGACGTGGTTCTGCTGGATCGCGCTGACCCCGCTTGTCGCCGCAATTTGGTTTTCCGGCGCTGAGTCGCGTTATCCGTGGCTTCGAAACCTGCTTCTGGGTTATGTCGCAGGCCTGGCGTTCTTCTGGATTGTGTTCTCCTGGCTCACGACGGTTACCGTTCTCGGTTGGTTTGTTCTTGAGTTTTACATGGCGATTTATTTCGCGATCTGGGCGTGGTTTTGCGGTCTACTGCGCCCACGAGAGGCCAAGAGGCAATCAGCCGGCGCTAGCAAATGGGGCCAGATGCTCGCCCAAGCCCGAACCACGGCCACTCCCGCACCATCGCCATGGACAAAATCGACGAACAACCTGCGACTCGCTTTCATCGTCGCGGCGGCATGGACCACGCTTGAATGGTTGCGCGGTTGGGTTTTCTCCGGCTTTGGCTGGAATGGCCTCGGTGTCGCACTACACGATTATTGGCCACTAATTCAAATCACAGAGCTCACCGGTGTTACCGGGTTGTCGTTCGTGATTGTGTTTGCCAACGTCATTATCCTAACGACTGCGTATCGTCTCGTTGTCGAAGCGCGCACACGCGTGATGCGACCGCATTTTGACTTCACCGTCACAATGGCGGCGATTGTCGGCGTTTTGATTTTCGGTCTCCGCGCGACTCAGATTTCGCCGCCTACGAAATCCCTTCGCGTTGCCGCGGTGCAGTCGAACGTTCCACAGACTCAAAAGTTTGACCCGCAGTTCACAAGGAGAATTCTCGATCAATTCCGGCGCTTAAGCGAAATCGCGCTCCGCTCAAATCCGCCACCTGATTTGTTGGTTTGGCCGGAGAGCTCGATGCCCGGACCAGTTCTCGCGGACCAGGAGAGCTATAAATTCGTCATGGATCTGGCGGCGTCGGCGGACACGGATCTTTTGTTGGGAACAATTGATGTAGACCAGCGAAACGTTTACAACGCGGCGCTGCTTGTTTCCGATAGTGGCGAACACGTGCAGATGTATCGGAAGATTCACCTCGTGCCTTTTGGCGAATACATTCCCGGTCGCCATACCGTGCCGCTGCTTGCGCGGATTGTCGGCGACAAGGTCCCTGGCGATTTTAACGAAGGAAAGGAATACACAGTGTTTACTCTGACCGACAGTGAGATCCATGTGGCGCCGTTGATCTGTTTCGAAGACACAATTGGCGAGCTCACCAGACAGTTCGTCCTACCAAGCGAAACAAGTCCCGGGGCGAACCTGCTCGTGGATGTGACGAATGACGGGTGGTTCAAGAGGTCCGTTGGAGCGCATCAACACCTCGCGAATGCAATCTTTCGCTGCGTAGAAACACGTCGGCCAATGGTTCGTGCGGCGAATACCGGCGTGACCTGTTTCATCAACCAATTTGGCCGCATTACTCAGATCCTCCACGATGACAAGGGCAGCACCTTCACTGACGGCGTCCTTGCCGGCGAGATCAAAGTCCAGAGTGAGCAAGAGCTGACGTTTTATGCCCGGCATGGCGAGCTATTCGCGAAAGCGTGCGCAGCAATCACGCTGATCACCATCATTCTCACAATTGCACTGCGCGGAATACGTAGGGGCGGTTCACCTGAACCGCCCGCCTCTACCGCAAACACACGAGCGACGGGCGATTGAAGTCAATCGCCGCTACCCAGGCCTCGTGCGAATCCAGGGCATATGCTAAACACCGTTGTGCGCGTCCGACTGCCGCTCGATCATTTGGAAGAACTTTGGCCTAACAAGTTTCGCGGCGCGCGTATCGGTGCGCTCGTTCATCCGGCTTCTGTTTCTGCGAAGCTTGAACACGCATCACCAATCCTGGAGCGACACAGTGAGGGTTTGTTTCGCCTCGCTGCATTTTTTGGACCCCAACATGGATTTGTGGGCCAGACGCAGGACAACATGGTGGAATGGAAAAGTTACGAGCATCCGCGTTTGCGCATCCCAGTCCATAGCCTTTACGGCGACCACCGCGAACCAACGGCAGAAATGCTCGAAGACTTGGATCTGTTATTGGTCGATCTGCAAGATGTCGGCTCACGTTACTACACTTTTGTTTGGACGATGTATCTCTCCATGCGTGCTTGCGAAAAATCCGGCATCGCAGTCGTTGTCTTGGATCGGCCAAACCCCATCAACGGCCTAACGACTGAAGGGCCGATGCTCGACTCGAATTACAAATCGTTCGTCGGCATGCATTCCATTCCCGTTCGGCATGGCCGCACAATTGGCGAACTGGCGCAGCAATTCAGCGACGAAGCATTTCCCAATTGTGAACTGTTCGTCCTGCCGATGAAAAACTGGAAGCGCGCGATGTGGTTTGACCAAACAGGTCTGCCATGGGTCATGCCCTCTCCCAATATGCCGACGCTCGACACCGCCACGGTTTATCCCGGCATGTGTCTGTTCGAAGGCACAAATATTTCGGAGGGACGCGGCACAACGCGACCGTTCGAAATTTTTGGTGCGCCATTTGTCGATGCGGAGAAAGTTTGCGCTGAGCTAAACGGCTTGAAGCTGCCAGGCGTTTTCTTTCGTGAGACGTATTTCCAGCCAACGTTTCAAAAATTTGCCGGTCAACTTTGCGGCGGCGCGCAGCTCCACGTTGTCGATCGAAATAGTTTCCAGCCGTTTCAAACCGGCATCGAAATTATTCGAGCGATTCGGAGCTTCTATCCAAACGAATTCGAATGGAAGGAACCGCCTTACGAATACGAAACAGAAAAATTGCCAATTGAAGTGCTACTTGGCGGACCGGTGAACAGATTCTTCGACGACTAGCCGAATCGATTCCTCGATGAAATTATCGATCGCGCCGGATCTCATTTCATTAACACCTCGCTTCACCGAGGTGGTAAGCGCGGCGCCGGACCAACCGTTCCAATGGTTTGGACGGCGATTGAAAAACCGCTGAAGCGATTAGGCGAATTTTGTCGCAAGCTGCACCGCGCTAAAGCTCGGCCTTAATGGAAAGCTCGGCACTCGCAACACACTGCGCGTCGGGTAGAATTGGCACTACACACGATGAATTCGGCTGCGGGCACATTAACGCGATCAGCATTGTTGATCGCCGTGCTTTGGCTATTTGTCTCGCACATTCACGCCGACATCCCATGGCCGGACGTCGTGCAGCGGCTCACATACGAGAACGACAAACTGGCGCGGCGTCCACAGGGGCACAATGGTGAGTACTTCATCGTGTGCACTCTCTATTACACACCGAAGGAATCGGGTTTTACTTTCGAGCGCGGCTTCGATGCGACGCCAGTTACGAAGCCCGGGTTGCACGGACGAAAATATCCGCGCGATTTTCTGCGCTCCGTAAAAAAGGAAGGCTTTGGCCGGATTAGTACACCGGTCGACGGGCGATATTACATTCGCTACAACGACGGCGGTTCGTACGCATTTGCTTCACACGCGATGGGTGGAGGCGGCGTTTTGGTGCCACACTATTCAGCAGCAATGGTGGGCGGGCACGGTGGCTTGCGTCGCGGGGCAATTATAGAAACGACGTCCCCTGAACTTCAGAACATCTTCGGGAGCAACCGCTGGAAGATCATGGATACCGGAGGTGGTCTGCGGCGATGGCAGATCGATTGTTATTTCGGCGAAGATGAACCGCTCGGGCCCGGCAAGCTCCAGGGTCGTCCGCGCGCGACTACCTTTGAGTACGCATACGCTAACGCGCGAATCATAAATTGACGTGAAGCCGTTCAACGTCCGGCTTCGCTTTCACGGCGACCTCCATGTTTTCCTTCGGTCAAAATCGAGCGACGGAATTATCGAACGCCGGCTCGCTGAAAAGACATCCATAAAAGACGTCATTGAATCGTGTGGCGTTCCGCACCCGGAAGTTGATTTAATTTTGATTAACGGCCAGGCAGTCGGTTTCGATCACACAGTGGCCGACGACGCAAAAGTAGACGTTTTCCCGGTTGAGAATCGAGACAAGGATTGCGCGGAACAACGATTACAAACGATTGCCATTTCAACGTTTGTTGCAGATGGACATCTAGGAGGCCTCACACGCAATCTCCGTCTGCTCGGGTTCGATGTCGCCTATTCCAACAACGCTAAGGACCGCGAGCTGCTCGAGATCATGGTCCGCGAAAACCGCGCGCTTTTGACGCGAGATCGACGTCTACTCATGCACGGGATCGTTCACCACGGATATTACCC
>DASXYB010000018.1:0-1592 GCA_036502745.1 Candidatus Udaeobacter sp. | reverse complement strand
AGCGATCATTCGACAGGTTCGCTCGAAGCCACAACTAAACTAAAGAGACAATCAGCAGTCCAGGCGTAGCAATCACCTTGGATTTTAGGTTTTAGTTTCGGGCTCCCTCTAGCGGAGCAACGGATTTAAAACCTACAGTCGAGGTGACCGCCTGGAACCGCGTATCCAGGAAAATAATCATGCAACAAAAGGTCACCGCCAAAATCGGCGGCAATGAAATATCTATCGAAACCGGAAAAATCGCCAGGCTCGCCGATGGCGCTGTTATCGTTACGTGCGGCGACACCACTGTACTTGTCAGCGCAGTTTCGGCCCTGGCAATAAAAGAAGGTCAGGATTTTTTCCCACTGACGGTTGATTACCGCGAGAAAGCGGCGGCCGCCGGAAAATTCCCGGGCGGCTATTTCAAGCGCGAAGGCCGTCCTGCGGAGAAGGAAACGCTTACATCGCGAATGATCGATCGACCACTGCGGCCGCTCTTTCCGAAGGGTTATTTTTATGATACGCAGATCATCTCCATCCTGCTCAGCGCCGATGGCCAGAATGATCCCGACATTCTCGCAATGAACGGCGCGTCCGCCGCGCTCTCTATTTCGGACATTCCTTTTGCAGGCCCGATTGGAGCGGTGCGCGTCGGCCGTGTTAACGGAGAGTTGGTTGCCAACCCTACACACGACGAGCGCTCCCAAAGCGATCTCGACCTTGTTTACGTCGGCACTGAAAACGATGTCATCATGATCGAAGGCTCGGCAAAGGAAATGCCGGAAGCTGAATTTACGAAAGCACTCGAGTTCGCGCACGGGCATGCGCGTGAGATGATTCAGGCCCAGAAAGAGCTGGCGTCGAGGGTGGGCAAACCAAAGCGTGACGTTCAGTTGCTCCACGTGAATCAGGAAATGGTTGATATCGCCCGCCAGGTTGCCGGCGATCGACTCGAACAGGCGCTCCGCAGCGAAGGCAAAAGTGCGCGCGCAAAAGCGATCATCGCTTTACGAGAAGAGGTAAAGAAGGCGATTCTCGAAAAATTTCCCGAGGCAGATTCGTTTGCGATCTCTCAAGCATTCGAATTCGTCGAAAAGAAGATGTTTCGCGCCAACATTCTGGAAAAACAGCAACGCGTCGATGGGCGCGGCTACAACGATTTGCGCCCGATTACTTGCGAAGTGAGCGTGCTGCCGCGAACACATGGCTCATCGATTTTTCAACGGGGCGAAACTCAGGCGCTCGCGCTTGCGACGCTGGCTCCCATCGAAGAAGCGCAGATGATCGACGCGTACGGCGGAGGCGAACAATCAAAGCGTTTTATTCTACATTACAATTTTCCGCCGTTTAGCGTCGGCGAAACCGGGCGGACAGGGGGGCCTGGACGACGTGAGATTGGCCACGGCGCGTTGGCCGAACGTTCGCTCGAGCCGGTCGTGCCGAGCGAAAACGAATTTCGTTATGCCATCCGCATTTCCAGCGAGATCATGGAGTCCAACGGCTCGACGTCCATGGCAAGCGTGTGCGGCGGAATGCTCGCACTGATGGATGCAGGTGTGCCCGTGAAGGGCATGGTTGCCGGAATCTCGATCGGCCTCGTCAGCGAGGCC
>DASXYB010000017.1:0-3302 GCA_036502745.1 Candidatus Udaeobacter sp. | reverse complement strand
GGACCGAGCAAATTGAACGTGGTATGCACACCTAAATCGCGACGCACCTGCGCGACACGAGCAGTCGCGCGATGGAATAGCGGCGCAAAGATGAAACAGATTCCGTGTTCGTTGAGGCAACGTTCCACGACGTCCGGAGAGGCGGCAGTGTTAACACCGAGCGCTTCGAGAACGTCGGCGCTTCCCGAGGTGGACGAGGCAGCGCGCGCACCATGTTTGGCTACAGGCAGACCGGCACCCGCAATGACGAATGCTGCAGCTGTTGAAATGTTGAACCGTTTGGCCGCACTCGAACCTGTTCCTGCCGTATCGATAAAGCGCTCGTGTTGCGAATGCACGGGCGTAGCGCGTTTTCGCATCGCTTCAGCCATGCCAGCAAGCTCGTCGACTGTTTCGCCCTTCGCCGTCAAAGCGATGAGCGCCGCTGCTATCTGAGGATCCGTGGCAGCTGGATCAAGCAACGCATCGAGAAAATTCGCCGATTCCGTACGCGAAAGATTTTCCCCGCGCACAAGACGCATCGTCGTCTCGCGAAGATCGAGATTGCCTGTTTCTCTTATCATCGGCTGCGGGCTCATCACATGTTTATTTGACTCGCCATTGCGAGCGCCTTCATCATTGCCCGCGCCTTGATCACAGTTTCTTCGTATTCGCGCTGCGGATCCGAATCTGAGACAATGCCCGCGCCGGCTTGGAAATACGCGTGCCCGTTTTTCAATACGGCACATCTCAGCGCGATGCAGGAATCAACGTTCCCGTTAAATCCAAAATAGCCGATCGCGCCTGCATAACAGCCGCGGCGTGTGTTCTCCAGTTCGGTGATAATTTGCATCGCGCGAATTTTCGGCGCGCCGGAGACAGTGCCGGCAGGAAACGTCGATCGCACGGCGTCAAACGCGCTACAACCGCTCTGTAAATGGCCGAGTACGTTCGAGACGATGTGCATGACATGGCTGTAACGCTCGACCTGCATGAACTCAGTTACGCGAACGGAACCAAATTCTGCGACGCGGCCGACGTCATTGCGCGCGAGGTCAACAAGCATGATGTGTTCGGCGCGCTCCTTCGGATCGCTTAAAAGTTGGGCGGCGTTGGCGTCGTCTTCCTCGGGGTTCACACCGCGAGCACGTGTCCCTGCGATTGGACGGATCTCCACGGTGCCGTCAGTCAATCGGACATGCATCTCAGGCGAACTACCGACGAGTGAGAAATCGTCACCGAAGTTGAGACAAAACATATACGGCGAAGGATTGATGAAACGAAGGCAGCGATAGAAATCGATTGGTTCGCCGGCGAACGGCGCCTCGAATCGTTGCGATAAAACGACTTGGAATATATCACCTGCCACGATGTATTCCTTCGCTCGCTTCACTGCGCGCTCGAACTCTTCGCGAGAGAAATTGCTTTGCGGCAGCGGCTGTTCTGGATTTTCCACAATCGAAACAAGCCGAAGATCGACCGGTTGCGTCAGCTTTTGCTTAATCGAAGCCATGCATTCGACCGCGCGCGCATAAACCTTTTCCGGCGAACCTTCGCCGAGAAATGCGTTGACGATGATTTTCAAGCTGCGCAGCCGGTGATCGAAAACCAAAAGCGTGCTCGGAACCATGAAGAGCGCCTCGGGCAGTTGAAGTTCGTCTTGTTGCGCCAATGGAACTTTGGGCTCAAAAAAATGAATGGCTTCGTAGCCGATGAAACCGACAGCGCCGCCGGCAAACCGCGGCAGTTCGGCGCGCCACACGAACTGATAACGCGCCATCAATTTTCGAACCTCGTCCAAGGGGTCGCTGCTGGTTCCGACGCGACGCTCGTTTCCGTTTTCCTCGATGGTTCGAACCTCGCGTTCGTAGCTTTGCACAACGACGTGAGGATCCACACCCACGAAGGAAAAACGGCCTGAGACATCGTTCTTTTCGGTGGACTCAAAAAGGAAACTGTAACCGCCGCGGTCCAATTTCTTAAAAGCTGAAACCGGCGTTTCTCCATCCGCGATGAAATCGGCAAAAACAGGGATGACATTGCCCTGCTTCGCCAGCTCGATGAATTCATCCAGAGTCGGAGTGACTTGCGCTATTGCGGTCATACAAGGGTCAAGAATCGCGCTAGGATTTTCTTACCGCCGTGAGTAAGGACGGACTCAGGATGGAACTGCACTCCGTACACCGGGAATTCGCGATGACGCAGCGCCATGATTTCTCCGTCATCGCTTTCCGCAGTGATTTCGAGACAACCAGGCAATGAGGTTCGCTTGACAACCAGCGAATGATATCGGCCAGCCTCGAACGGCTTTGCCAACTCGGAAAAGAGGCTGCTTGCATTATGCGTAATGGTCGATGCTTTCCCGTGCATCAGCCGCGAAGCGCGCACGATTTCTCCGCCATATGCTTCGGCGATGCACTGATGTCCCAGGCAAACACCAAGAATCGGAGTCCGTGCGCCAAACGTCACAACGACGTCCTTACTAATCCCCGCTTCGCGCGGCGTGCACGGCCCTGGCGAAATGCAGATACGCTCAGGCGCTAATGCGTCGATTTCCTCCAGGGAAATCGCGTCATTGCGCCTAACGACAATCTCACATCCAAGCTCGCCGAAATACTGCGCGAGGTTGTAAGTAAACGAGTCGTAGTTGTCGATTAGCAGAAGCATGGTTGGACTCGCTACTTTCCATTCAATGAAACCAGCTCGTGAATCGCTCGAACTTCCGCGACGAGTTGAAGGTATTGTGCGGGCGTCAGTGCTTGGGCGCTGTCGGAGAGTGAAAGCTCCGGCTGATTGTGGACTTCGACCATAAGGCCATCAGCACCGGTTGCCACGCCGGCTCTTGCCAGCGGCGTGACCATGTACGCCGTACCGGTGCCGTGCGAAGGATCCACGATCACCGGCAAATGCGAAATGCGCCGGATCGCTGGCACAGAGGCGAGGTCGAGCGTGTTTCGCGTGTGCTGCGCGAAGGTGCGCACACCGCGTTCGCAGAGGATCACATTGTAATTGCCCTCAGCCATTATGTACTCTGCTGCGAGCAACCATTCTTCGAGCGTTGCAGCCATTCCGCGCTTCAATAGTACGGGCAACTCGGATCGGCCGGCGCGCTTCAGTAGCGAGAAATTTTGCATGTTGCGAGCGCCGATCTGGATTACATCGCCGTACTTCTCGATCAGGTCGACATGCGATTCCTCGACAGCTTCAGTCACAATCTTCAAGCCGAACTCCTCGCGAACCGCCGACATAATTTCCCATCCCTTATCGCCTAATCCTTGGAACGTGTAAGGCGACGTTCGCGGTTTCCAAACACAGCCACGAAA
>DASXYB010000016.1:0-2550 GCA_036502745.1 Candidatus Udaeobacter sp. | reverse complement strand
TTGGTCGGTCCTGGCGCAACTTCCCATGCCGGGCGGCTCGGAATTTCTCGCAGTAGTCGGCGCGCTCATCGTCATCGCCACATTGGTCCGTCTTTACTACGACATCATGGCCGGCCGCAGAAAGGCGAACGAATCGGACGAACCGAAACGGCGGTTGCTGCCGGATCCGCTCGGCGTACGGCACGTTTACGATTTCGTGAATCAGCCGCAGTTCGAGAAACATCAAGCGGACGTCGATCGGCGCATCGAAAAAATTTACGGAATGATCGAACGGACCTCCAAGGATACGCACGACCGCATCAACGACGTCCTGAAAGAAGTCAGCGCGCTGCGCGGCTCCTTCGACACATCACAACGGAGGCAACATCCTGACGACCGATAAAAAACTTTATGGCTGACACAATTCATGACGAACGCCGCGCACGTGTGCGCATGGAGATCCTTCGAGCGCTCGAACGCGTAAGCGGTTATTCGTTAGGCGAAAATATCCTGTTCGCCGATACCAACGTTCACATCGAACCGCGCGCCACGCTGTCCGAATTTCGCAACGAACTGGAAACACTCGAACACATGGCGCTGGTCGCCATCGTGGCAGGCGGTCCACTCGATTCATCGCGCAAAGTCCGAATCACTGCCTCTGGCCGCGCCGCTCTGGCTGAAATGCGATGAACCATGAGCATGAAAAAACCTCGCAGCGATTCGAAGTTGGACGCGCTGGATGTCGATCAACAGCGGCAGCTTTGCGAATGGCTGCTGACTCCTGGGCTTTCCTACGAGGCAGTCAAAAAAATGTGTCTCGACGACTTCAACGTTTCGACAACGGCATCGTCGCTCTCGTCTTTCTATCAGTCGTATGTGGCGGCTTACCTCATCCAGCGCAGGGCGCAGGCTGTGGGCGTAGCGAAGGAACTCGGCGCGGAAGTGGAGAAAACGCCAGGGCAATTCAGCAAGGCAACGATCGACGCGCTGGAACAGAAGGCTTTCGAGTTCGCGCAAAATCCGATGGTCAATCCGAAGGACGTGAAAAACATTTTCATGCTCGTCCTCAAAGCTCACGAGAATCAACTCGATCGCGACAAATTCGAGGAATTAAAGCGCCAAGCGGCGGAAGCGAAGACGACGTCGACCGATTCCAAATTAAGCGATGCGGAAAAAGCCGAACGCATTCGGGAGATTTTCAAGAAGTGAAAACTGTTTCTCCTCTCGATCTTCTTCTGCCGTATCAGACTCGCTGGGTTACAGACGCGTCGAAGTTCAAAATCGGCGTTCAATCGCGGCAAACCGGCAAATCATTCGAGACAGCGTGTGAATCAGTTAGCGATTGCTTGACTGATCCAGGCACAAAATGGGTTTGCCTTAGCGCTGGCGAACGCCAGGCCCTGGAGTGGCTGGAGAAATGCAAGGAATGGTCGCAAGCGTTCAAGCTCGCGATCGAAGGTTACGCTGAGGACCGCGACGTCGGCGAAGCGTTACTGAAGCAGGCGGAAATAAAATTTGGCAACGGCGCCCGCATCATCGCCATACCGGCGAATCCCAGCACCGCACGCGGTTACTCGGCGAACATTATCCTGGACGAGTTCGCATATCACGAAGACCCCGACAAAATCTGGGCGGCCATGTTCCCCAGCCTAACGAATCCGTTGGCTGGAACGTTTCTCTCACGCGTAAGCGCGCTGTTCAAAGGCGAGAGCATCGACATTTATCGCAATCAAAAAATCCGTGTCGTCTCCACGTTCAATGGGATGGATAACAAGTTTTACAGCTTGTGGGAACGGCGGAAAGAAAACGGTTACAGCGGTCACCTGGTCACCATTTACGATGCGGTGCGTGAAGGTTTGCCGCTCGATATCGAGCAACTCAAAGCCGGTTTGGATGATCAAGACGCGTGGATGCAGGAATACGAATGCGTCCCGACCGACACCAGCAACGTTCTGCTGCCGTACGATCTGATCGCGCTCGGTGAGAGCGCAGACGCGAGCGAGTTCGTCGAGCCGGAATTTTACGAGCAGGCTCGCAACCCAATTTACTGCGGAATCGATTACGGTCGCAGCAACGATCCGACCGTGTGCTGGGTGTTGGAACAAATCGGCGACATTCTTTGGACGCGCGAAGTCGTGGTCCTGCGCAAGACAGATACTCCTGAACAAAATCGGTTACTCGATCATCGCATCGCAGCATCGCGCCGCACCTGTGAAGATTACACAGGTCCGGGCATTGGCTTTGGTGATTATGCCGCAGAGAAACACGGCGAATACAAACCGCAGGAACACAAGTTCGGGAAGGTAGAGAAGTTCGTTTTCACGCCGAAGTCGAAACGGATGTTGTTTCCCACGCTGCGCCGGAAGTTCGAGGCGCCGACGAAAGTACGCATCCCGATATCTCGCGCGGTGCGCGAAGACTTGCACGGAATGCAACAGGTGGTGACCGGCGGCGAATATAATTACTGGTCGCCGCGCACACGCGAAGGTCACAGCGATCGTTGCACAGCGCTCGCGTTAGCAGTGCGCGCAGCTGGCGAAGCAGGCGGATCATTCGCTTACGATGAAATCA
>DASXYB010000015.1:0-7391 GCA_036502745.1 Candidatus Udaeobacter sp. | reverse complement strand
AGCTCGTTAGGCGAAGGATCTTCAGCTTTTTCCGCTTCGGCGTATTCCTGGCGAACGCGTTTCTTAATTTCGTTGTCCAGCTCCGCGTAAACTTCTTGTGTGATTACGCCTTCGTTGATGAGTCGATCCTTCCAGCACATTAAGGGATCGGCCTTTTGCAAGTCCCGCAGTTCGTCAGCTGGCCGGTAAAGTTTGTGATCATCCGAGCTGGTGTGACTCGACAGGCGTTCCATCTTTATCCAGAAAAAGAACGGTCCGCCGCCACCGCGAATTTTCTCGAATGCTTCAGCGGTCGCATCGTAAATCTCCTGGACATCTTGTCCTTCGATCTGGCGCCAGTTGTCCTGATCGAGAATGTCCAGCGCGAGGGGATTTGTCTTCCGCGTCGGCATGCTGATGCCATAGCCGTTATCCTCCACCAGAAAGAGCACGGGAAGTTTCTTTTCTTTCGCGAAACAGATGGCCTCGAAAAAATCGCCCTGGCGCGTCGCAGCGTCACCAATTGTCGTGACGACCACATTCTTCTTTCCATCAAGCTTAATGCCCCATGCCATGCCGCATGCGGGAAGGAGCTGTGAACCCGTTGGCGTGGGCACGCTCCAAATGTGCAGGTCCGCGTCGCTGTAATGTGATGGCATTTGCCGCCCACCGCTCCCCGTGTCGCGTTTTGCAAAATATTCGAGGCCGAGTTGGCTAGTGGTCAGGCCGCGCCCAAGCACCAAGCCGCGGTCGCGATAATACGAAACGATGTAATCGTCCGGTTCCATCTGCATTGAGACCGCCGCCAAGCCTTCGTGGCCCATTCCGGAGACGTGAAAATGCCCCTTGCCCTGACGAATCAAATTCTGTTCGCGCAAATCCGCGTGCCGACTTTCCAGAATGATTCTTAGGAGCCGCAGCTTATCGTCTTTGCTAAGGGCAGGCATACGGTTGATTTTACATGTCGCTTCTCGATCGACAATCGCGCGGACCTGCCTCGCATAAAGAAAGTTGATGCATTCGACAACAA
The DNA here is from genome assembly GCA_036502745.1 of Candidatus Udaeobacter sp. Lineage (GTDB taxonomy): Bacteria > Verrucomicrobiota > Verrucomicrobiia > Chthoniobacterales > UBA10450 > Udaeobacter. The sequence continues at coordinate 6,382 of DASXYB010000015.1, read as the reverse complement.
CAAAATCACAGCGCAGCAGGGGAGTCATACAATGTTACCGCGAATTTCTTCCTGTCTCGCTCGAGACGCCGATCGTTTCGCTGGGCGAGGGGAACACGCCACTCATTTATTCTCCGCGATTGAGCGACCGCGTCGGTCGCGGCTGCGCAGTTTTCGTGAAGAACGAAGGAGTCAATCCCACAGGCTCATTCAAAGATCGAGGGATGACGGTGGCTGTGTCCAAGGCAGTGGAACGCGGCACAACCGCACTCATCTGTGCTTCGACCGGGAACACTTCCGCCTCAGCATCTGCGTACGCGGCGCGCGCAGGAATTTCATGCGTCGTAATTCTGCCAGCGGGAAAAATTGCGACCGGAAAATTGCTTCAGGCTGTCGTCTACGGAGCGAAAATCGTGGCGATCGAGGGAAATTTCGATGATGCCCTGCGAATCGTTCGCGAACTGGGCAAAACCGGCAATTTCACGATTGTGAATTCGATTAATCCGGACCGGATCGCAGGACAGAAAACAGCCGCATTTGAAATTGTCGATGAGCTGGGCGATGCGCCTGATTTTCATTTGGTACCAGTGGGCAACGCCGGGAACATCACGGCGTACTGGGCCGGCTATCGTGAATATTTTTCACGGGAGAAATCGACAAGGTGTCCGGCGGTGATTGGCTTCCAGGCGATTGGCGCGGCGCCGATTGTTCACGACCACATAATCGACAAGCCCGAAACGATTGCCTCAGCGATTCGAATCGGAAATCCAGCGAGCTGGCAACAGGCGCGCACGGCTATCGTCGAATCGCACGGCGGAATCGATGCACTCAGCGATGAAGACATTCTCGCTGCGCAGAGTTGGCTGGCACAGCATGAAGGAATTTTTGTCGAGCCAGCGAGCGCGGCGTCAATCGCCGGCCTTTTCAAGTGCTGCGATGCACACGATGCTGCGTACTCGTTCCAGAAAATTCGGGAAACCTCTCGGATCGTTTGCACCGTCACCGGACACGGATTGAAAGACCCCGATGTGATTATCGGGCGAATGAAAGAATTGAAGCCGGTCGCCGCGACAGTAAGCGATGTGCGACGCGCAATTGAGTTGTAGCCAACCTCGAAAAAAATCGCAGTTCGCCCTCTGTTCGGGTTAGTCTAGGTCTCAACATGCGTCTGGTAGTTCAGAAATATGGCGGCACTTCCGTCGGGACACCGGAACGAATCTGTAACGTGGCGCAGCGAATCCTCGAGACACAGCGCCAAGGCCGTCGGGTAGTCGCGGTAGTCTCCGCAATGGCCGGAGTTACCAATGAGTTGTTCCGTTTGGGACACGCCGTCGCGGCGCAGCCAACAAAGCGCGAGCTCGACATTCTGCTTTCAACCGGCGAACAGGCCGCCGCTGCCCTGACCGCAATGGCAGTGAACGCGCTCGGTGGAACGGCAATCTCTCTTACCGGCGCGCAAGCAGGAATCCTAACCGACCGCAATCACACCCGCGCCCGCATCGCGAACATCAGTCCAAAGCAGATCCATGAGCTGCTCGACGATGATTACATTGTGATCGTGGCCGGTTTTCAGGGCCAGACGCCGCAAGGGGAAACAACCACGCTTGGCCGTGGAGGTTCCGATTTAACCGCGATTGCGCTGGCGGGTGCGTTGAATGCCGAGACCTGCCAGATTTTCACCGATGTGGATGGCGTTTTTACCTGCGACCCACGAATTGTTAAAGATGCGGAAAAACTCAACGAAATTGCTTATGACGAGCTGCTTGAGATGGCCGGCAGCGGCGCAAAAGTGATGCAGTCGCGCGCGGTGGAATTCGCTAAGAAATTCGGCGTGGAATTCGAGGTGCGATCGACCTTCAAGGCAACCGGCGGGACGGTTACGAAGGAAGAAACCCCCAGCATGGAAGACATACTGATTCGAGGGATCAGTTTGGACAGACATCAGGCTAAGCTCAGCATCGCCGGCGTCCGGGATAAACCTGGAATCGTCGCCCGGATTTTCTCTGATATTGGCGCGGCACACATCATTGTGGATATGATTGTGCAGAATGCGTCGATTGATGGAACTACCGACATTTCATTTACGATTCACAAAGACGAACTGGAAAACGCTCGCACCATCCTTATGCCGGTCCTGGGCGAGCTCGGCGCTAAGCGCTTAAACACCGCGAGCGGTGTAGCAAAGCTGAGCGTCGTCGGTATCGGCATGCGATCCCATTCGGGGGTCGCGGCGCAAATGTTCGAATGCTTGGGGCGCGCTGCAATCAATATCCAAATGGTTTCGACTTCGGAGATTAAGATTGCGGTTATTATCGACGAAAAAGAGGCAGAACGTGCGGCGCGATTGATCCATGCCGAGTTTGGCTTGGGACGATTACTGCCGGCCGCCTCCGCGACCCAGGTGCTGGCCTAATCGGCTACTTCTTCCGGACTGGATCGACGTAAAAGTCCTGGGTCCCTTCAATCCGCATTTTGTAGCCAAAGACGCCGTGAATCACTGCGGCTGCTGGATGATCAGTGACTTTCGACCGATACCGGTCCTCAGCGTTTGCCTGTTTCCATACCGTTCCATCTTCCAAATGAATCACCGTCCTGCCCGTCAATCCGTAGAAGGTGCCATCCACGCGACTTACAAGCAGATCCATCTTGGCGTGGGACTCTGCGGCAGCTTTCGCTGTAGCTTTCTTTTCGGCGCTTTGTTCGGTGACCTGGCGATAACCTTGTAGCCACGCATCGAGTTTCTGGAGCTCGTCCCCAGAGAGCTTGTTCAACCCCGCGGCCTTGAATTCGTCCGCCGACATCATTTCCTTGATGCTGCCCGACATTTCCGGCTCCGCGGCACGCGCTGATCCGATACAGGCCAGCGTCATGCAAAAACCAAGGCCGACGCATCCGAGTAAAGCACCGCAAGAAATCTTCATGACATCGAAATAGAAAACTGAACTCGCGGAGGCTAGCACCGGTGACGATTGGGTCAAGAGTCGGATAGGAGAGCGGCAGCGGGATCACAGAAGCCCGGACATTTCGCTCTCCCGCGATCCCGTCCAACAACATCAGACAATATATGTCATATCAAATCCCAAGGGTTGAGGTCATTTGCCTAGTGCTCATGAATTGTGTTGACACTGTTTAAACACTTTCCCTAATAAGTGCGTTGGACAACACTCCACTTCAAGCATCGCCCCCTCCAAGGTGCTCCATCCAGTGAAGTGTATGGGCGGCGTAACCGGCGGCGCTTAAACATCGGTACGCCGCCCGTCCATTTTTCTTACATTCTCGTCGTCGAGGTGATATACAAACTGGCCGCAGCGATTCATTTTGGCGTTTACAATTTTGTTCGCAAACATCACACGCTCGGAACAACGCCGGCGGTAGCAGCAGGGATTGAAGAAAACGGTGGAGTTTAGAAAGGTCGTGAAAATGACCGACGCCTATTGGCTTACAACGTGAGAACGACACCTCACGACCGAACGATTTTATATGAGATATAGTTTTTTTACGGAAATTTACGGGCGCGGGTTTTAGAGAAAAACCCGTCTAGAGTTGCTTGAGAGAAGACACGACGTTTTCTGGTAGAACAACGTGATTGTCAGCTGAATAGCTAAAAGCAGCTCAATCTATTCCGAGGATCTGATCCACTGTCGGTGAGAATCATCGGGGGCGGCATCGCGTCGGCTTTTGTTCGGTCAGAAACCGAATAGGATCGCTCACCACGGTTTGAACTCGCCTTTTGCTTGTGCGCCCGGACGGCGGAGCAAGTCGAAAAGCTGTTTGGTTAGGCGTCTTATCATCGGAATTCATCCGCGAATCTGGCCCTCTCCTCGGATGACGTACTTGTAAGTCATTAGCTCTTCGAGTGCCATCGGGCCTCGTGCGTGCAGCTTGTCGGTGCTGATACCAATTTCCGCGCCAAAGCCAAATTCGGCGCCATCAGTGAATCGCGTCGATGCGTTCCAGTAAACTGTAGCGGAATCAACCTCGTTAAGAAATTTCTCAGCACCCGCGACGTCGCGAGTGATGATAACGTCGCTATGATGAGAGCCACATTTTTCGATGTGCTCAATCGCGTTGTCGATGTTGTCCACGACGCGAGTAGCGAGGATGAGATCGAGATATTCCGTGGTCCAGTCTTCGTCGCGGGCGGGACGGAGTGGCTGATAGCTGAGAGCTGAGAGCTGAAGGAAGCTGTCGTGATCGGCCCGCATTTCCACTTTCTTTTCAGCCAGTATCGGCGCAATTTTTTTGAAAAAGGGAGCTGCGATTTCACGGTGCACAAGCACAGTTTCGATGGCGTTGCAGACGCCGGGCCGCTGCGTCTTCGCATTGACCACTATTTGCACCGCCATATCGAGATCGGCTTGCCTGTCCACATATGCGATGCAAATCCCGACGTAGTGCTTTATTACCGGCATCCGGGCATAACTAACCACGGTTTCGATCAATGCCCGGCCGCCACGCGGAACAATGAGGTCGATATATTGGTCCATCTCGGCCATGTGACGCACGGCATCACGACCAGTTTTTGGAATGAGCGAGATACTGTCTTCTGGCAACCCCGCGCTGGCTGCGCCTGCGCGAAGCGCTTCGGCAATCGCGACGTTCGAGTGAATCGATTCCGAACCGCCACGCAGGATGACTGCGTTTCCGGTCTTTGTGCAAAGCACCGCCGCATCGCTCGTCACGTTCGGGCGCGACTCGTAAATGATTCCGATAACGCCGATGGGGACACGCACTTTTGAGATATGCAATCCATTGGGACGGGTCCATGCGGCGATGATTTTTCCCGTTGGATCCTCAAGTGCGGCCACCTCACGAATGCCATCCGCCATCCCCTGAATGCGTGTTTCGTCGAGCCTTAGCCGGTCGATCATCGGTAAGGAAAACTGGTCGGCGGTCGCTTTGTCGATGTCCTTTCCATTCGCGCGCAGGATTGCGCCGGCGCTGGCGTGAAGTTGATCTGCCATGCCTACCAACGCGGCGTTTTTCCGCTGGGTGCTCATCCGCGCGAGCGCGCGCGCGGCAGCGCGGGCGCGTCTGCCGAAATCCAAGACTTCATTTCTTAAATCGTCCATTTCGAAGCAGAAGTCATTGCTTGAATCTCTCACTTTCGCCGATCCCAAGCGAGTGGGCCTCAGACTTTTCCGCCCGCAATAGGAAACACTGTTCCGACTCGCTTGCCCGCCGCAATCTGCGGGATGATTCTGGCGCGCCGGCCGTTCGCGATCACTGTGGGAATTCCCGCTGCGGTCGCAAGTCTTACGGCATCGAGTTTCGAGACCATGCCGCCCACCGAGACCCTACCCTTTTCACTGCGAACGAAACGATCCGCGTCCGTGACATCGGCAATCATCGGAATCCGTTTGCCGGCATGATCCATCAGTCCGTCAACACTTGTAAGCATAATGAGCAGTTCGGCTTCGACTAGCACAGCGACTTCGGCAGAGAGGCGGTCGTTGTCCCCGAAGCGCAGCTCCTCCACTGCCACCGAATCGTTTTCATTAATCACCGGCACGACATCCTTGCAGTCGAGCAGGCGCTCCAGTGTGTTCTTCACATTTCGGTGGCGGGTGCGACTGTCGAGATCGCCATGCGTGAGCAAAAGCTGCGCGACGTTAAGCTGATGTTTTGCGAACATCGAGGCATAGAGATGCATCATCTTTGATTGACCCACCGCAGCGCATGCCTGTCCGGTCGTCAAGTCGTGTGGACGCTCCTTCAACCCGACTACGCGCATTCCGGCGGCGACCGCACCGCTGGAGACGATGATGCACTTGCATCCGCCGTGAACGAGTTGCGCGACCTCGGTGGTGAGACGTGCAAATTGTTTTGGGTCGAGCGCGTTGGCGTGCGGACGAGTGAGAATGCCGGAGCCAAACTTGAGGAGAATGCGCCTGCATTTTCTGGACATGTGGAACTGGTAAGCAAATCGGAAAATACAGGGGCGCAAAGCAATTACCGCGATTTTATTAGACCGGAATTATACTCGCGACAGAAATATCGTGGAACGAGGCTGCTCACGGCTAAGCTGGCGGACATCAGTCGCCGCCAGTTTTTTGATAAAGTTCTGCGGCTTTTGAGAGAATCGCTCGCCGCGACCAGCGACCCTGAATCGGAACCAACACCGACTATTCGAGATCGTGCGCAAACGGCAAGCCGCCAACCTGGAACCTACAAATTCGGTGCTGGAGTAGCTTGGATCGGCGTCCCTGAGCAATGCGGAGGGCATGGGAATGGGTGCGGCGGTCGCGGCGTTGGTATTGGCCTACTTTGGGCCGAAACAACGGCAGCGATGCCTGCAACGAACAAGAGTAAGCAGAGAAATACTCCCAAATCGCGAACCTTAAATTTCATTCTTGGAGTTTCGATGCGAAGTATGTGTTCGGCGGAAAAGGGCGTCAATCTC
>DASXYB010000014.1:0-5162 GCA_036502745.1 Candidatus Udaeobacter sp. | reverse complement strand
CCGTCACGATCTCATCCCGGCGTTACGCAAAAACGATCCCACGCTTCGTGTGGGCGACGTGATGCGACGAGACATTCCAACGATCACAACCGGCACACGGTTCGAGGATGCCTTTCGCATTATGCAGGAGTGCGATTGCCCAGCCGTGCCCGTGCTGGATCGCATGAAACGGCTGGTCGGCTTGCTCACGCCGGAGAACGTCACCGAATTAATGATGGTGCAATCGGCGATGCCGCAGCGGCGGGTTTTGTAACCGCTACTTGGAAGTCCGGCATCTTGCCGGACTCGGCAGGCTGGCAGCCGATACAAGCAAGATGCTTGTCTTCCTATAATGTGCGCGAGAACACCTCCCGCGATTCCTTCAGGAGCTGATGCGCATCGGCATTATGACGTAGAGGAATGGCGTTTGAATTTTCACAACGCCAGGGCTCATCTCATCAATTAGATCGAGAAACACTTCGTCCTCCGTCAGCGCACGCAGCGGCGCCATGAGAAATTCCGGATTGAAGGCGATCGAAATTTCACGCCCCTTATAGGGCACGGCTAGTGACTCCTTCGCTTCACCGACCTCAGGCGTATTCGCAGTGATATCGAGATTGTTCTTGCTGAAATTCAATTTTACCGAGTGCGACTTGTCGCTGGCCAGAAGCGAAACGCGCCGCAGTGAATTCAAAAACATTTCGCGCTCGAGTTTTACGCGCTCTTTCGCCTCGCCTGGAATGACCTGACGATAGTTCGGATAATTGCCTTCGATCAGTTTGGATACGAGCAACGTCTTGTTGAGATCAAATGCAATCTGCCCATTGCTCATACTGACCTTCACGTCACCGTCTTCGGTAAGCAGACGCTGCAACTCCGTGACTGCTTTGGTAGGAATGATCAGGTCCGATTCGTGGCTTCGCGGGAATTCTAATTCAATTTCCGCCATGGCGAGGCGCCGCCCATCGGTTGCTACCAGCGTTAGCTTGTTGTCCTTAAAACTGAACAGGACCCCGTTTAGCACGTAACGGGTCTCATCGGTGGAAATCGCGTAGGAAGTTTTGCGCAAACCGTCCCGCAAATCTTTCTGCCGCATCGTGACGACTTTCGCGTCTTCGAATTTAGGGAGCGGCGGAAATTCATCCTCTGGCAGACCGAGAATCTTAAAGAAGCTTTGCCCGCTACGGATCGACGCAGCATTTTTTCCATCGATGTCGATCTGAATCTCGCTCGATGGCAGTTCGCGGATGATGTTGAAAACGCGACGCGCGGGCAGCGTCGTCGCTCCGGCTTTGTCCACGTGCGCTTCGCACGTGCCGCGCACACCAACGTCGAGATCGGTGGTGGTCAGATACAACTCGGTTTCATTGGCCTGTAGCAAAACGTTGGAAAGAATGGGCAACGTGGTGCGGGTGCTCACTACGTTTTGCACCTGTTGCAGGGCTTCGAGCAGTTTTTCCTTAGTAACGCTAAATTTCATGGTGACCAGAAAGCAGCCTAAGATGTAAAGCCTTCGATTTTATTCGGCAACCGCAATCTCTCATCTCTGTCCGTTGCTGACTTGCACGCTGTGCGGCCCCTACCGCTGGAGGGAGCTGTCAATGTACGAGATCGTCTGGCGAATGTTGTCCTGTTCGGCTATGCGTTTCTTCACCAGTTTGCAGGCGTGCAGCACAGTGCCATGGTCGCGCCCGCCAAACGCGTCGCCGATTTCATTTAAGGATGCTTTCGTGAGTTCGCGCGCCAGGTACATCGCGACCTGTCGTGGAAAAGCGATGCTGGCCGGGCGCCGTTTGCTGGTCATATCGGCAAGACGCACGTCAAAGTGTTCGGCTACGCGCCGCTGAATTTGTTCGATACTGATCGATTGCCGGCCTTCTTCCTGCAGAATGTCCTTCAGCAAATGCTCCACCGTTTCGTTGGTCAGTTCCCTGCCGCTGAGTGATGCAAAGGAAGCGACACGCATGAGCGCGCCCTCCAGACGACGCACGTTTGTGCGGATACGGGTGGCGAGGAATTGAAAAACGTCTTCATGCAATTTGATCTGCATGGCGTCGGCCTTTTTTCGTAGAATAGCGAGCCGCGTTTCGATGGCGGGCGGCTGAAGCTCGGCGGTTAGCCCCCATTCGAACCGCGATACGAGACGGTGCTCCAAGTTCGAGATTTCTGAAGCGGGCCGGTCACTGGACAGCACGATCTGTTTATGTCCGTCAAAGAGCGTGTTGAACGTGTGGAAGAATTCTTCCTGCGATCGCTCTTTACCACCGAGAAACTGAATGTCGTCAATCAAAAGAAGGTCGGCCTGCCGATAACGCTTTCGAAATTTGACTAGATTACTGTGCTGGATCGCGTCAATGAACTCGTTGATGAACAGCTCACTCGAGACGTAGAGCACCTTCATGTTTTTCCTTTTGGCCCAGACGAATTGTCCAATGGCTTGCATTAAATGCGTCTTGCCAAGGCCGACGCCGCCGTAAACGAAAAGGGGATTGTACGTTCGCGCCGGCGCCTGCGCGACAGCGAGACTGGCTGCGTGCGCAATTTCATTATTCGGGCCGACGACGAATGATTCGAATGTATTTCTCGGATTGAGTCCCGGAACAGTCGAGGCCGGCCGCACATCCACTTGAGGCGCAGGCAGCGCGTCTTTCACCGTGGCCGCATTTTCCGCAGATGTTTGCGCGCCACCAATCGACGGGGCGCTAAACTTCACTGAACGCGGACCGCCGAACGTAACGGTGATCGCATTCTGCAATGCCGGCATGTAATTACTCTCGATCCAAAGCTGGTAAATGTTGTTCGGAACGGTAAGCGTGATGGATTTCTCCTTTGCCTCCACTAACTCGACGGCAGAAAACCAGCGTTTAAAACTATCCGCGCTGATCTGTGGCTTGAGAGCTGCCGACAATCGCTGCCATAGCTGCGCGCATTTCTTGTCCATAGGGAAGTTGTTAACAGTGTTACAGAAACGCCACATGGGCCTGTAGCGTGGGAAATCGCCCGCAGCACGTGACCGATGATCGAGCTGTTCCCGAGTAGGATTCGGAGATCAATAGTGAAAAAAAACTGCCCAAAAGACGTAAATACGAGGGAAAACGGATCGAGTCGCCATGTAGTGTACGTTTGCTACGAACCTCTCGCGCATCCGCAAGCAATCGTTCTCGGGAGGAGCTTCCGCTGTTGTTCATTCTTGCTGTCGGAGATTTTTCAAACATGTTCACAACTTATTCACACACGCTTTGTGGTCGTCCTCGCCAGCGGGCTTGAGACTAGAAATCAGTTGCAAAAGCGACAAGAAAAAAATGAATTTTATTTTCAATTTCGCCAAGAAAATTTTCTTGACTGGGAAAATGAAGCGCGCGTGTCGTCACGAAAACAAAAAACTGTGTATTGGAAATATTTCGTGAAGCCAGCGGCGACGGAATTTCGAATGACCGCACGAACCCTTCACTGCTGATTGGCTGTGCGTCCGGAGTTGACCAAATCGATCTGTGCGGGCAATTTCTCGGCTCTTCGAGCGAACCGTAAACGCTCAGCAAGTCTTAGATGCAGGCAACCGATACCCATACCACACGGCGTGTTTTGATGTGCGTGATTCGTCCGAACCAGCCAATGATTCGCCAATTTTCTTTAATTGGCCTGGTCACCTTTTTTGTTTTGTTTGCGCGACAGTCAGGTGCTGCGGATGAATTGGTGCCGCCGTTCGGGTTTCGTTGGAACGACTCGATGGCTCGCGTGGAGGCAGTGCTGCACGGCGCAAAAGCAAAATTAGTTTCGCGTGAAAAGAAAGAGAACCGCGAGGTTTGGACGGTTGAGGGGCTGATACATCCCGGACTTAAACGCACAGTGTTTACGTTCAAAGAGAGAGCGCTCGTGGCGATAGAGCTGCAGTACGAATATTCTGACTGGTCGATCGAACGCTACAATCAGCGGATGGGAGAAATTAGGAAATACTTCGACGAAAAGTACGGCACCGGAAAACTGGTGTCACGTTCTCGCGATCACGACACCGATGTCATCCAAACCCTGGTGGGATATCAATGGATGGTTGGGACCACGATGCTCGAGCTGTACTATTTCTCAGCGCAACACGATAACCTCGTGTATCGGACCATCTCTGTGGATTACAAGGCCCTGTGAACTCTCGACCCGCTTCGTAGCAAACCCGCGGTGTCATTCGAAGTTACTGAGGGAACGATAAACCGTCGTACGTCTCCACGACGATGTGATCTACAACTGCTTTCATGTCCTGCGTGCGTTCCCACGTAGCGAGCTGCCGGTCGGCGCCGGTGCCTTCGCGAATGATTTGCTCGATATGCGCCATTTCTCTCTCGCTGCCGAGTTCCTTAACCTCTGTCGAAACGAAATCGAGCAGTTCGCTTAACAAGATCCGTTCGTCCACTTCGGCTTCCTTGCCGAAGTCGATTAATTTTCCTTCAATGCCGTAACGCGCGGCGCGCCAGCGGTTCTCATCAAGAAGACGCCGACGGTAGATGCGGAACGTAATGTTTTGGTGCAGCAGTTTGTGCAGTTTTGAAATCACGGCCTGGATAAGTGCCGCGATGGCAAGCGTATCGTCTACGCGGGATTGCGCGTCGCACACGCGCACCTCGAGCGTGTCGAAAAAGGGGTGCAAGCGGATGTCCCACCAGATCTTTTTGGCGTTATCAATGCAACCGGTCTTGACCAGTAGCTTGCAGTAATCCTCATATTCGGACAGCGACTCGAACGAATCCGGAATGCCGGTCCGAGGAAAACGCTCGAATACTTTCAGGCGATAACCTTTCAGTCCCGTGTTTTGACCCACCCAGAATGGTGAGTTGACAGACAGCGCGTATATGTGCGGCAGAAAATAGCGGGCCTGGTTCATCACATGGATTGCCGTCTCCCGATTGGGAATGCCGACGTGCACATGCAATCCGAAAATCAGATTTGCCCGCGCGAGCGATTGCATGTCCTTCACGATTTCCTGATAACGCTCGCCTTCGGTGATGAGTTGATCGCGCCAGTGCGACAGCGGATGCGTCCCCATCGACGCGATCTTTAATCCGCTCCGCGCAGCCAACTCGGCCAATTTCGTGCGCAGCGCGACGACGTGATCGCGCGCACAAGCAATGGAATCGCAAATTTCGGTACCCAGCTCAACGACCGACTGGTGCATCTCCGGTTTGATCTGCTCTTTG
>DASXYB010000013.1:0-4348 GCA_036502745.1 Candidatus Udaeobacter sp. | reverse complement strand
GATTCGATCTGGTGATAATGCACTTCCATGGACAAGTGCGACCACACTCGCTCAACCGGATCACGGGCCAGAAAAATTACCTTTAACCTTGGGAAATATCCGACGATTCGCCGAATGACCTTGTTACTGAGCGTCGAATAGTTCGGCGAAATATCACCGGAAAGCAGCGTTCCCTTCGGTTCGAATAGTCGGGCATAATGCTCAAAATCTATATACGGTTTGGCGCTGAGACTGTTTATGCTCTCGAGAAAGCGACGGTCGCGCTCATCTCTACAGCGCGAAGAAGCTGGGCGTTGGACCCTGCTCAATTGATCAAAATAATGCAGCTCCTTTAACGGAGGCATCCAGAAAACAGGATGCGAATCGAGTTGTTGATAGAGCCAGGTCGTTCCGCCTTTATGGACTCCGACACACAAAAAATCGGGTTGTGCACCGTCGGTATCCGAGCCGTTCCCGTTCTTATGTCGGCCGTTGCTGCGACCATTGAATGGCCAAATCCGTCTCATGCTGGTTATCCTTTCTGCGGGCTCGAGGAAGCACAGACGTTGGCAGCGTCAGCAAATCCAATCGCACCAGAAGAAGAGATCGATGCTGTCGTCGAGCAGGTCCCAGAAGTACAGTAGCAGTGAAAACCCGTATCGCGTCGGCCAGCTTCTCGCGCGCCCGCCAAGTTTCGCCGCGCAGGCTTTCAGTTCATGTTCGAAAAATTGAGCCATACGGTCGCGCACTTTGGCCGTGAGCCGAAGCTTGTCGCGGCCGGCATCGTTATTGTCCTGCGGTTTTAATCTGCCGCTTGGCTTGTCGGGATCGCCACCCAGAAAACTCAGAATCGATTGCCGCAGCTCAGCGGGATTTTCGTTCAGATCGTCGAAGAAATAGACGCGGAAGTTTTCCGGACGAACATAACGTTTCCAACGCGCGACAATTTTGCTGGGGTGCGATCGTGCCAGCACACCCGGAATCAGCAAATTGCGAACGACTTCCTCGGGATCTGTGGCGTCGAATTTATTGATCATTCCGAGTCGGACCCCCATGGACAATTGCGACCATGCTCGCTCAACAGGGTCGCGCGCAAGAAATACCACTTTTAGCTTAGGGAAGTGATTAACAACTCGCTCTATGATTTCGTCATTCAAGGTCGAGTACGCCGGTGAGATGTCGCCGGAGACGCACTCGCCTTTGTGTTGAAAAAGCCGGCCGTAGCTATCCAGATCAAGATAAAATCGGCCGCGCAGGTTTTGCATACTGTCCAGAAACGAGGCATCGCGTTCATCAGCACAGCGCGGACCATGGAGCTGTTTCGTTCTGTTTAACTGATTCAGGTAATGGAGTTCCTTAATTGGCGGCATCCAGAAATCGGGATGCGGCTCGAGTTGCCGATAAAGCCAGGAGGTTCCGGCTTTCTGCGCTCCCACACATAGGAAGTCAGGGTGTGCAGTGCCGGTAGCGCCGTTGAGGTCATCTCCGTTACCTTTGTGGCCGTTAGAGCGGTGACCGTTTCGATGGTTACCGTTGCGGGATTTGAATGGCCAAGTCCACCGCACATCGCATTATTTCCATCCTGCCGTTAAAAAGCAAGCTGGGGGTGTGGGTTGCAGCCGTCGCCGATGGCTGGTATCAGCAAGTTTTGTGAAAGCAAATCCGCACTTCACGCGATACGAGTCGTTCGCCGCGAGGGCCGCGCTTTCTATTGGGCGCAATCAGGCCGCTTTTTGGAAGATAGCTTACTTCGGCACCGCAGCCTTGCTCTTTGTTGTGGCTGCTTGGAACCGTTTTCGGCTGCCACAGGATCCATTCGCAGACTTCGATGCATATCTGTGGCCGGCTATTGTGAAGTTGAGTGGCGGCCCTCTTCCCCACTTGCAAGGCCTGAACTTTCTCTATCCAGGCATGGTTTACTTGATCTTGCGGATCGCCGGCGATTTTCGGGTTATTTCAGTGATCCAGCACCTCCTCGGTTTGGCCGCCGGAGCTTTCTTTCTCGCAAGTTGGAGCAAACTTGCTGACTTTTTCCCTCGACCTGTGTTGAGTCGCGTGTTGCACCAGGCGATTGGCCTTTTTGCCGTTGCGATCTATTTGCTCTCGATCGTTCCTGTCTGGTTCGAAAGGAGAGTCCGATCGGATGCAGTATGCATGTTCTTCGAAGCCCTGATTTTCTGGCTAATGATTGAGTTGTTTTATTACAGGACAATCTCACTAAACGTACGGAAGGCGGTTATTTTTGCGATCGGAGCTGCAGTAAGCGCGTTCGTGCTTGTCTCGTTGAAGCCGAGCTTTACGCTCATGGCACTTTTTTCTGGTGCGGCGGTAGTTTGGTTAATAGCGACTATTAAACATAACGTCCGAGCCAAGCTTGCTTTTTTCGGTGTAGTCTTACCCGCTGTTCTCGTTTTGACTTTCGCCGAACATCATTTTAGGCGAAACGATCCGACAGTTAAGATCTTTCTTCCAGAGACTCTCTTCGTGTTCCACGCGAAAATCATTCACGCACAAATGGTAGCAGATCTGAAAAATGGCCAAACCGATGGTTACTCGAGTGAATGGCTGCGCGTCGCTTGCGACGATTTAGGGAGGGAAATTCAGCGAACGCACGACTTTTATCCCCACGATTTCCCCATTCTCGGATTTCAAGCCGATCACGTGCAACATGGACATGATTCGCTTCTCAACCGTTGGCACCACCAACTTGGCGATGAGAGCTTCGTAAGGTTCCTCACCTATTGGTACTGGCATAGCCTAGCAAAGGCCCCGATGCTGTTCGCGGCGAAAGTTGCCGGTCAAGTGCGGGTGTTCTACTCAACTGACTGCCCGGCATTCAGAGCATGGAAGAAATGGCCATTATCTTCATGGTCCTATGCGAAAAATCTTTCGGTGCTGTCGCAGCCGCAGTGGTCGAAGCTGCTGTCTAGGATACCGGCGGGAATTGCTTTCCTTGAACGAACCGAAACGCTGCGTTCGCGAAACATCGTCGTTCACCAGAATAAAGCCGTTCGCCTGCTACTGGTCTGCTGCGCCCGAACATATTTGGTGATTTTGCTTATTAGTGTTCCGCTGGCTATCTGGTCTCTTCTCAAACCAAACGGTTCAGACGAGGCGAAGTGGCCGGGCTGGTGGGTTATTTTTTTTTATTCCGCCACTTTCGGAAATGTTTTAGGCGTATCTGTGGTTCACTCAATGGAAGTGCCACGCTACTCCACCGTCCTATTCTTTTCGGCGCTGTTTGCACACTTCTGGGCGATTCGCTGGTTGATTGAATTGGGGTTGGCGAAGGTTCGCAGAATCAAATTGTGATGCGGGCAGTCCCATACCAAGACTCGTTTTCAATTTTGATTGCGCACGCAGCATGTTCGCTTTGCTTTGTAAATTTCCACTTCATCTCTGTTTCACCGTCACGTCGTCTGTTTAATGGTTAGGCTTGATAAATAAGCAAAACGTTTGGATCACCAGCAAGAACTGAGCATAGAATTGCAATCAAATGAATGACAAGATCCGTTACCGCATCTTTCTTCTCTCGCCAGCTTACGCCGGAGGTCGGCGAGCACGAATGATTCTGAGCGATCGGGCGCAATTCGAACTCGCTCGGAAACTGCGCAGGAAAAGTGGCGCGCTAATCGCGGACGTGTTCACCTTTCTGAGCGGCCTCTATTTTCGCGGAAAGATTACTTACGCAAATGCATTTGCGCGGGCGGCAGGCGGAACGCCAGGCGTGCTTGTGATTACGCCAACACGCGGGTTGATCGATGCGCGAACGCGAATTCATCTTGATGATCTGCGTGAATTTGCGGAGGTCGACATCCACCAGGACGATCCGCGTTACCGAATGCCAATCGAGCGTGATGCGCGGCATTTGGCCACGAAACTGTCGGCCCAAAGCGAAGTGATTCTCCTCGGCAGCATCGCCACCGGCAAATACGTTGACGTCTTGCTGGCAAACTTTGGCCAGCGACTGCGATTTCCGGCGGACTTTGTCGGTCGGGGCGACATGAGCCGTGGTGGACTGATGTTGCGCTGCGCCGCGGATTGTCAGGAACTTTCGTACATCCCGGTGGCGGGCGCGATTGTTAACGGGAAACGGCCGCCGAAACTAGCGCCGCGCAGATACGCGACCAAGGAGCGACGACTTGGCCAGCCGTCGGCTTAACATGACGGCTGGGAAGCCGTCATTCCTTGTCTTATTTGTTTTGCGCCGCAGGCTGATATTGGCCTATTCTAGAGGAGTCGGGGTACTTGAGCCTAAACTCATATGGATGTTAGCGGCACGATCGGCGCAGTTCTGAATCAGAAAAGCAGAGAGATTTACTCCGTTTCACCGGACGCGACGGTATTCGAAGCGGTTCAATTGATGGAC
>DASXYB010000012.1:0-6337 GCA_036502745.1 Candidatus Udaeobacter sp. | reverse complement strand
AAACCTAACATCTACTGCAGGTCGTATACTTCCACGAGAGCGACTCCCGTGGTGCCGTTAACACCTCGCACGATTGCTGTGTAATTGCCTGCTGGTAGATTTGCTATCATGGCAGATTCCCTTCCATCTGTTGGAGCCTTTCCGGTGTTGAGAATTGCCATAACCTGGTCGTCCATGATAATCCCGCCGATTACTGTCGTCTGCCAGTTGTTGTTGGAGGCAATCAGAGCTCCGGTTCCATCGTGCAGTTCCAGTGTTGGATCGGCCAAAACGTTTGGAACGTTGAATTGAGTGAGCTCGGGGCCGATGGCGCGAATGATCACTCTCTTTGGTGCTGCAATGATAAAACCTCCAATCATCACGTTGTCGGCAGTCTGGACAAAGCTGCGAGTACTAAGGTTGTCCAGCTTGGAATCAGCGTTGGGACTAAGGTCGTACACTTCCACCAGTCCAACTCCTGTGGTGTTGCTCACACCGCGTACGATTGCGGTGTAGTTACCAGCTGGCAAACTCGCAATGATGGCAGATTCTCGGGGGTCCATGGGAGCGTGACCGCTGTTGATGATTTGTTGGACCTGGTTGTTTATGATTATGCCGCCGATTATCGTGGTCTGCCAATCATTGTTCGAGGCAATCAAAGCGCCGGTGGCATCGTGCAGTTCCAATGTTGGGTTAAGCAACACATTGGGGATGCCAAATTGAGTGAGCTCCGGGCCAATGGCACGAATGATCACGCTCTTACGTTCCGTTCCCTGGATGATGAAGCCACCAATCATTACATTGTCATCTGTTTGAACGAACGAACGAGTGCTGATGTTGGTGAGCGCAGCCGTTGGGACTGGTGTCGCCGTTGGTCTTGGCGTCGCAGTCGCGGTCGGTCTTGGGGTAACAGTCGCAGTTGGCCTTGGCGTGGCAGTCGCACTTGGGCGAGGTGTAGCCGTCGCGGTCGGCCTTGGCGTGGCAGTCGCGCTTGGGTGAGGTGTAGCCGTCGCAGTGGGATGTGGTGTAGGCGTGGGCGTCTCAGATTCGACTACTACAGTCCCTACCATATTGCAGCATCCGCCGTGCGGGACGCAGTAGTACGGAAACGTTCCGGCACTGCTGAAGGTTCGACTAAAGGTTGCTCCCTGGTTATTAATTCCAGAATCCCAGATACCGTTCGGTTGTCCCGGGGAGCCTGAGGTTGTGCTGTGGCCGCTCGAACCCCATGTCCAGCGCACCTGATCGCCTGTATGAATTGTGACAGACGAAGGTGAAAAGACCAAATTCCCGCCCGGGCCTACAGTCACGTCAACTGTCGTTGCGCCTGCCGTTGCGGCATAACCGAGTGAAACAGCCGCGATCACGACTAGTGTAACACGCCAGGAAAAAATTCTCATTGCAGGTCCTTTCTGTAAATTCAACGAATCAGCGCGGAAAGGTGCAATGTATCGGTCACTGGCTGCAACGTCTCAAAAGTAACGTCGTTGTTACCTCACATCCGAACCAGCGCACCCACTCACCGCCCGCTACGTCAAGATGCTACGGGACACTCAGCCTCGCCGATGCGAATTCGTGCCACGGCGAACAGGAATTTTGCCCTCCGGCCGTCCGATGGAATAGCCGACGTGGCGAACAGTGTGAATCAGCGGAGGTTCACCAAGCTTTTTCCTGAGCCGGCCAATGAACACTTCAACGAGCTTGGTATCGTATTCGTGCGCGTGCTCCCACACGCGTTCACACAGTTCCGTGCGTGTAAAGACGCGGCCAGGTTCCCGCATCAAGACCTTCAACAACATCAACTCACGTGGAGAAAGCTCGATGCGCTGCGTATTTCGATGGACGTCGTGCGTGGATAAATCGAGCGTGACGTCGCCGAAGCGCAAACAGAGTACGGGCTCCTCCGGATACCTGCGTCCCAACGCGCGAACGCGCGCGACGAGTTCACGCATGGCAAAGGGCTTAGGCAAATAATCATCGGCTCCGAGTTGCAAGCCGGTTACCCGGTCTTCAACTGCACTGCGCCCGGTCAGTAACAGCACACGGCTGGCAAGGTGTTGCTCGCGCAGTCGCCCTAACAGTTCAAAACCATCGATACCGGGGAGGCGAACATCGAGCACAATTAGGTCGAAAGATCCTTTGCCAACCTCCTCCAATGCGACTTCTCCGCTATGAACGGTTTTGGGATCATGACCGTCCTCAGTCAGTGCTGCGGCAATTTGCCGGGCCACGAGAAGATCATCTTCAACGATCAGGATTTTCACAGTCTTATCGGCAACATTGGATCATCAGAAGCGGATGGTAAACTGTGCAGCCAGCAAATGGTTGTCCTGGCCCGGCGCGGTGGTTTCATGCTGAAAACTATACTGCAATTTTAGCTGCGCGTGCGTGGTGAGACGATAGGTAGCAGCGACGTCGATTCTGCCAACGTCTGGGCTCCAGTGTTCTTGAGCGCCAAAGCTATTATCGAATGTGTTAAAAAGTTGCTGGTTCCAACGAACAGCGGCAAAAAGCTGCGGCGTAAATTTATATTTCACTTCGACGTAGTAAGCGAAGGTGTCCGCATTTCCCACGTTTGGGACTTCAAAACGCGCTTCATAAAGCTCGGCCCATACTTGCAGGTGATGTGATGCAAAGCTGATGTCTTGTCCAAGGACAAACTCTCGATAATCGCTGATGTCTCGACCGGACGGCAGCGACGATTCCGCTTCACGCCGAAAATATGGGCCTTCGCTGCCCGAGAAACCGATGTTCCATGCTTCGTTAGGCCGGAATCCTATCCGACTGCTAAAGGTCGGATTTTCGAACCCATTCTCGGTTATATACCAGGATTCGGGACGGGAGGAGAGTGACGCATTCTTCATTTCCATAGCGTAATCAAACCGACCCAATCGGCCGGAAACAGAAATGCCGCTGGCGTAACTAGGTCCCCAGATCACCGGATTAAAGGCGTACTTTCCTTGGAAGTAAGGTGCGTAGATGAAATAAAGAGGTGAATACCCGGCGTACTTGTCCTGAATAGCAGTCACGTTTTCGTATACCAATGGCGCGCTAATAAACGGATTGTCCCACGGTAAGTGTCGCGGCACCCAATTGCCGACGACCGTCGCAAATTTGCCGACCTGAAATGTAAAACGACCATCCTGCCATGGCGTGATTCGAAGCGCATACTCGTCCAAACGAACGTCGGCGCCGTGGTCGCTCGGATCGAAGCCGCGATCCAGTCGTGCTTGCGCGAAGAAATACACCTGCGATCCCGCCTGCGCGTCCAGAAACAGCGTGAGACGCGGATCGAACAGATTGTCCATTTCTGAATCAATGAGCCCGGGTGCGGGCTGTTGGAAATTATAAAATTCCAGATCGAGTGTGCCGCTCAATCGCGCGCGAAGATTATCGTGAAGCCCGGAGATCGTGAGGGTGCTGTCGAGCCGATCGAAAGCATCATCGACGTCGAAAGCGCACGCCGTGCACGCAAAAATGCACAGGCTGAAGATCTGCGCCTTCATGTAACTGCATTAACACCGTTTGCGGCGGAAAAGCGCACTTCGAATTCCGTCCAATCTTTTTCCGAACGCACCAGGCGCAGTTCACCGCCATGCAGCCGCGTCAGTTCGCGCGCAAGATTGAGGCCGATCCCGTGCCCTGATGCCGCCGAGGGACTAGAGCTGTGATGGAACCGTTCGAAGATGTTTTCCCCCGGCGGAATGGTACGGCCAGTGTTTCCGATCGTCAGCACTACCTTTTTGCCATTGCCACGTGCGTTGACCCGAATTCGCCCGCCCGCGCGATTGTACTTTCGCGCGTTCTCCAGAAGATTTTGCACGATAAGCGACGTGTAGCGTTTCTCACCAGCCACAAAAAGTCCATGCGGAAATTCCTTTTCGATCTTCACGTCCGGCGATTCAGGCAATGCCCCAAGATCATCCAGCCATTCATCAACCAACTGACTAAGGTTCACGGGTGTGGATGCGATTTGAAGATGGCCAGCATCCATTCGCGACAGCAAGAGCAAATCGTCAATAACGCCGGTTAACCTGCGTGTTTGATGAAGCAGAGTGGACAACTCCTCGTAGACTTGCGGCTTAAATCCTTCGCGTCCCAGCAGTGACTCGAGACCGATCCGAAGGACTGTCATCGGGCTTTTCAGCTGATGTGACGCGTCGGCTGAGTATCTGGTGGATCGCTCCAGTTCCTCGGCGGTAGATGCCAGTGCGGCCTCGGCGCGTTCTCGTTCTGCGCGATTTTCTTCTGAATCGAGCGCCAGTTTCTTCACGGGCGCGGACATGCTGCGCGCGACAAAATGGCTGGCAACAAATCCGCCTAACAACAGAAGCGCGCCGGCACCACCGATTTGCCAGCGCAGACGGTTGAGTTGTGCCGTCCACGAGGCGAGGGGATACAAAAAAATTTCGTATGCGGGTGGAAACAGCGACCCTGGATTAAGCCGCTTATGAAATAATAACTGAGGCGCACCAGCTACTTCCACGCGAAAATAGTTTTGCTGCGAGTCAGAATCAGTGAGGGCGGGCGTTATCTTGTCGTTGAGGGAATTTTGCGCGGACGGCGCAAGCGCGGGCAGATGCAGGCGACCATCTACCCAGACGCCACTTTGCATTCCGGTGCTTTTCTTTTCGAGTTCGAGCGGCTTAAACCCGATCACGAGCGCCGAAACCAGATCCCCTGTGTCAGTGGAGAAGATGGGCACAGCTATCACTTCATGGATATCCCCAGCAGATTGGATATACCCGATCTGCTGGGTATTGGGCAATTTTTTCAGCGATAGTTGAGCTTCCGTCGCTGCGTCGAGTTTTCCTACATCTGAAGGGCTGGGCGGCTTGATGACCGCGCCGGTGTCGTCGAGAAAACGATAAAATCTAGCGTGAAGAGATCGTGCTGCCTGCTCCGGAGGCGGTTCCTCGCCTTGCATCAGGTCGCGCAACTCGTCCTTTGCGGTCGGATACAGAAGATCGATTGCGTCGTCCTCAATCGCGGCGTGGATCCGCGGTTTCGCTACGAGTGTATTGCAGCGGTCGGCCAGCGCCGCGTGGCGCAGTTCTTCGATTTTGCGCGTCGAAGAAAGCTCCGTCTGAAATGTCTGCTGCAGGTTTCGCTCCGCGTCGGCGGTGACTCTGCGCTGTGCCAGATAAAACCCAAGCGCAGTCAACGTTGCTACTATTATCATGATTGCGGTAAACAACCGGGCGCGAAAGCTCGCGACGTCCTTGTTTCTCGTCGCAATCGCGGCGCTCATGGCAAATCAACGTGCAGCGTTTGACCGTCCTTCAACTCAATTGATTTTTCGCGTGTAGTTCTGCTATCGATCCAAGACTTCAGTGTGTAGCGACCCGCCGGAAGTTTATCTAATCGAAAGCGGCCGGCGGTATCTGTCATCACGAAGTAGGGCGTATTCAACACGAGGATCAATCCGCGCATGTGCTCGTGGATGTCGCAGCGCAGAGTCACCAAGCCCGCCTTATCAAACGTCACCGAAGGTATCGGCCGCTCGTCGGGACGATAACGGCCGAGATCAAATCGCTTCGCCGGCGAATAGGAAAATATGTTGTGGTATTGATCATCTAGATTTGGAAATTGTACCTTCGTTCCGACCTCTATCGGCAGAAGTACTGGAATGAAGGTTAAATCCCGTTGTGCGACTTCTTTTGTTGGCAAAGAAGCTGGTCGTGGAAAATTGCCGTCAAGATAGACAACGGCCAGCGGCGGCAGCGTCGAAAGAACTCCGGCCTTGGTTACGATCTCGTATCGTTTTGCTTGAATCGGCGCCGAGCGCGACTTCGGAAGGTCCACGTGCCCCTCCACAGCCGCTCCCCCGAAAAGCGAAGCGGGTACAAGGGACAAAGCCGCACTTAGCCACAGCAATCCCTGACGGCGCATTGGTTGCTAGTCTAACAGGGCTTTACCTGAACGAAAAGTATCGGAACAACGCCGGACTTATCATCGTCGTGTTAAGCGCTTGGGTTTAAGGACCGCCATTGCAGGTAAGGTGAAGAAAATGGTGGCGATCAGACTCCAAGAAATGCCTATGGCGCACGCAATGCCTAGCCCAGTTAGCGCCGGGTTCCGCGCAAGAGCCAGCGACCCGAAACCGCTGATCGCTGTCAGGCCTGCAAGCAAAACCGGTTTCACCACACCGGCTACGTCATGTTGGATGTCATGCGTCTTTTGCCAGACGAGCACGACATAGATTCCGTAATCCACGCCGATTGCGAGCACGAGACGGAATGAGAGCACGTTCAGCAGATTCAAATGGATGTTCAGCAGCTTCATGGTAGCGATCATCGCTCCGATCCCGAACACGAGTGTAATGATCTGAATCAGCCACAAACGAACGTCGCGATAC
>DASXYB010000011.1:0-5728 GCA_036502745.1 Candidatus Udaeobacter sp. | reverse complement strand
GTTGCGGCGCTTACCACTTCGTTGCCAGAGAAAATCGGAGGAGTTCGCAACTGGGATTATCGTTACTGCTGGCTGCGGGATGCGGCGCTGATTTTACTCGTGTTACTCCGCGCTGGATATCGCGAGGAAGCGAAATCGTGGCGCGAATGGCTGCTGCGCGCCATCGCCGGCAGCCCTGCGCAAATGCAAACGATCTACGGCGTAAGCGGCGAACGTCGACTCATTGAATACGAAATTCCGTGGCTTTCCGGATATGAAAATTCGCGGCCGGTGCGGGTAGGCAATGCGGCTTCGAACCAATTTCAACTCGACGTGTATGGCGAAGTGTTAGCTGCGGTGTGGCAGGGCGAGCGTGCCGGAATCAAAATGACCGAGCCCGACTGGGCGCTCATGGTCGCGATAATGGAATTCCTGGAATCACATTGGCAGGAGCCGGACGAAGGAATTTGGGAGGTCCGCGGCGGGCGGCAGCAGTTTACCCACTCAAAAATGATGGCGTGGCTGGCATTCGATCGCGCGGTCAAGTTAGTCGAGAACTGCGACTGCGCGGCTTACGAGCACTTTGAGCGCTGGCAAAAGATTCGGGATCAAATTCACGCTGAAGTTTGCGAACGCGGCTATAACCCGAAGAAGAAAGCGTTCACCCAAGTTTATGGGTCTGACGCGTTGGACGCGAGCCTGCTTACAATGCCGCTCGGCGGCTTTCTTCCCGTCACTGACAAACGTGTTCGCGGCACGATCGAGGCAATTGAACGCGAACTAATGCATGATGGTTTCGTGCTGCGCTATCGGCCACAGGAAACCGGCGTGGATGGTTTGCCGGGTGACGAAGGAGTATTTCTTCCATGCTCGTTCTGGCTGGCTGATTGCTGGCACCTGCTTGGCCGAAAAAAAGAAGCACGCGAATTGTTCGATCGGTTGCTAGACGTTCGCAACGATCTTGGACTGCTAGCGGAAGAGTACGATCCGCGCGCAAAGCGTCAGCTTGGAAATTTTCCTCAGGCTTTCTCGCACGTAGGGTTGGTAAGTTGTGCTCGCATTCTCGGCGACGAAGACACAGGTCTGGCTCGGACCGATTGAAACTCAAGAAGTAGTTTCTGCGCATATCAGCTTGAGCCTGCGGCAGCGCCGGCAGGAACTTCAAATGATTGCTGCACCTTTGGCGCTGCGCGCCTAACGAAACTAAGTGTGCTGATGAAATTACGGCCTTGCGCTAAGCGTTGCCTGTGGAAACGAGACGGCGAACTAAGTCCTCGACGGCAACAATGCCTCGAAGGTTGTTCTTTCGATCGACGACAGCCGCCAGACCGAGCCGGGCACTGCGGAGTTGCTGCATGACGCGATAGGTGGGTTCATCGTCCGTAGTCGTTACAATGCGCCGCACATATTCTCTCAACGGTTTGTTTCCGTTTCGTTCGAGCAAAATGTCCACAACGTTGACCAGGCCGACTGGTTGGCCATCGGGCGTAACGAGGGGCAGACGATCAAGCCCGGTAGAGGCGCTAAGCTCGAGCGCTTCCTCTGTTGACGCACCAGAGTGGAGCGCGACAACTTTCGCCGTGGGCAACATCACGTCGCGGATTTTCGAGCCGCGAAAGTCAACGACGCTATGAATCATTGCACGTTCGGTCGCAGTGAGAGCGCCCTCACGCTCGCTTTGCATCGTGATCTGTTTCAATTCGTCGCGTGCGGCGAAAAGGAGGCCCCGTTTCCCGCTATGGCCTGGCAGTAGTAGCTTGCCCAGTCGCGCGCCAAGTTCGAGGAGCGGCGAAAATACTATCGAGGTGAATTCGAGCGCGCCTGCAAGGCGCGCCAGCGCGCGAAACGGAAATCGCCGGAACAGCGACTTAGGAAGGACCGACAACAGAAATAAATAAACCGGGAGCGCAATACCCAATGCCAACCAAAAGCCGGCAGAGCCGTACCACCTAACCAGTTGGCTTGTCAGCAACAGCAGAGCGACGATGTCCGCGGCATTCGTGACCAGCAGAACGGTTGCCAGTAATCGTTCGGGTTGCTTGAGCAGCCGGTTCAACTGCACAGCCGCCGGCACGAGTCGCTTCACATTTTGCCGCAATCGCACTGGATCGATCGACAGCAGGCCGCTTTCGATCCCGTTGAAGAAAAACGAAATGATCCAGCAGCAAATAATCACGATGATCGCGATCGTCATGCTGCCTCCTCGAATACGTTTGTGGTTTTCTCCAGCAGCACTTCTTCGATTCTTTTGCGCCCGGCACGACGCACAGTGATCAAAAGGCCCGGGATCTCGAATTTGGTTCCGGAAGAGGGGACATAACCAAGGTGCGTAAAAATAAATCCACCGATAGTGTCGATTCCTTCGGCATCAATTTGAAAGCCAAGATGTTCGCTCAAGTCGTCCAAACGGGCATCGCCGCTTACAAGAAATTTGCCGTTGCCGAGCGGCTCGATGTAAAACTCCGAACCATCGCCGGGCGCGGTGCCACTGAGAATTTCCTCGACGATATCCTCAATGGTGATGATTCCCTCAATGCCGCCGAATTCGTCAACCACGATACCCATGCCCTGGGGACGGGTCAGGAAGAGCTTTAGCAATTCCAGCGCGCGCATCGTCTCCGGGATAAACGACGGCGCGATCAGTCTCTCCGTGTAATGTTCCGACGGATCGAGCAAAAAAAGTTTTACGTCGATGATGCCGAGGATTTGATCGGGCGTATCGGCGTAAACGGGTACGCGCCGATGCCGCTTCTCCTTGAGACGCGTGATCGCTTCCTCGTTAGTCAAATCATCAGGCAGCATGAAACTGTCCACGCGCGGCGTCATGCAATCCTTCGCAGTTTTATCGCCCAATTTAATGATTTCCTGGATCATTTCGGCTTCGCCCTGATACAACGTGCCTTCCTCTTCACCGATCTGAAGCAGCGTCCCGAGTTCCTCATCACTCAAGCGCTGTGCAGTGCGGACGTGCATTGGCGTGAAAAAATCGATGACATAATCGCTCACCGATTCGAGTCCGCGGCCGATGCGATCGAGAAACGGCATCGCAATTTGCAAAGTGAAAGCGCCGATGGTTGAAAGCTTCGAGGGCGCAGCGAGCGCCACCAGTTTCGGCACGAGATCGCAAAGCAACACCACGATGGCGAAGATCAGAATTCCGGCGAGCCACTGTGGAATGCGTCCTGCCAGAGGGCCTTCCCACAGAAAGAAAAGACACAACACCACCAGAAGCACGTTGACCAATCCGTCTCCCAGCAGCAGCACGTTCAAAACGCGGCGCGGATTTTCGCGGAAGAGCTGTATGAAATTCGTTAGGCCTGCATGATTCTCTTCAAGGCGGCGCAACTGATGCGGCTTCAGCAAAAAGAGCGCTGTTTCCACCCTGGAAAAGAGCGCGGAGCAGAAGATCAAAATGGCGATGGCGCCCAGCACAACGGCCAGAGTGGCGGCACTCATGTTTGCGACACCAAACCCCGCGCACCCTGCACGGCCTTTCCCGCGCGAAGGAGAGTGAAGGACGGGCGAAGTCCCTCCGGAGAGTTGGTGGTTGGTGGTTTGCTCATCCTCTGAGCCGCAAGCAAGTTAAAGCTTCGGATGAACAAACGCGAGAGGATTTCACGGTGGTTAGCCGAAGCGACTGGCGAACGTGTGAGTTCCGACCAGGCAGAGGTAGAAAAAAACCCGTATTATCGCGCGTTTTTTCGATGCTGGAACGAGCAGCAATACTATGAGGCGCACGATGTCCTGGAACAGCTCTGGCTCCACACCAAATCGGCCGATGCCGATTATTTTAAAGGATTGATTCAAGCCGCTGGCGCATTCGTTCATCTGCAAAAGCACTTCGAACATCCGTCGCATGCTAAGCACAGCAGGCGTTTGCCTCCGGCCGTGCGTTTGTTTCGGCTGGCGCAGAGAAATCTGACGAAGTTCGCGCCGTGGCATCATGCACTGGACGTTTCAGCGGTCTGCGAGCTTCTGAAGCGATATGCCGATGAGATCGTGGCGTCGGATTGCACAATCAATCCGTGGTCACCGCAAACCGCCCCGACATTGCATTTGCGAGGGTAGGGGCGGTTCACCCGAACGCTCCGAAGCGATTCAGGTCAATCGCCCCTACCTCGCTTGGTCCAGTAGTGCAGCAGCATTCCTACTTCTCATTAACACCGGTCTTCAGACCGGTGTCTGCGCCGCAGCAGATGTCCCAGCCGTTTTAACGGCTTTTTTCAAGAAATGTAAAGGTGATCCGAAACCGTTGAAAGGGCTACTGCGATAACATGCCCTTGTGACCACCTGGCTGAAGCCAGGTGTTAATGAGGTGTGCTTTACCTCGTTAAGATCAATTTTATTCCAGCGATGATCAGCACTGTCGCGAGGCAAAGGGAAATTACGCGCACCGCAAAACGCCTGCTGCCCAGATGCGAGCCGATGATGCCGCCGATAATTGCTGCCGCTGCGAGAATGAATCCGAGCGAAGGGATGCTGCGGACTTTTGTCAAATAGCCAACCAGCCCGGCGATCGAATTCACCCAGATGAATAGCGCGGAGACAGCGGCGGCTTGCCGAATGTGAGCCCACCGACAAAAAAGCAAGACCGGTGTGAGAAAAATTCCGCCTCCGGTTCCGGTTAAACCTGCAACAAATCCGAGCGCTCCGCCCACGCTTATTGCGACTGGCTGCGACGGAGGAGATGTTTGCGGCGGATCGCCACGCCGAACCAGTAGTCGCGCCGCGGAAAACAACAGCACAACACCAATGAGAATTCTCAGGAGCGAAGCAGATGGCTGTAAATAACCACCGAGATATGCTGCCGGAATGGAGAGCAGCGCGAACGGCCAAAATAACTTCCACGAGAAATATCCCGCGCGCCAAAACTGGAATGTGCCAATGGACGCGACCAAAATGTTAAGCACAAGAGCGGTTGGACGAATGACGATGGGCGCTATCCCAAACAACGTCATCGTTGCGATGTAGCCTGACGCACCGGCGTGACCGACCGACGAATAGAGCAAAGCAATGACTCCGATGGCGAGAAAAAGAAGAACAAGATGCGTCGTGTCCACCAAATGACGAATGGCGAATTGTCGAGGATGAATCAATGAGGAAAAGTTACAGAGGTGTCCCGCGAGGCGCGTGACGCAGCAGGCGGGGTGCCCGCGCTCCCAGTTTTCATTCGCTTGAGAGAGACTCCTCGACTTCGCTCGGAACAACAGGAATGGGATGTAGGTTTCGCCTTTTGACGCTTTAACGATTCAACGATTTAACGTAGCAAAGCATGACGAGCCGCTTCCGCTTTGGATTTCTCGCGTTAACGTGGTTAGTGACATCGAGCGACGCTTCTGCTGATCACACGCCTGCGCGTTCCGAACACACGAACCGGCTGGCGCATGAGAAATCGCCATATCTTCTCCAGCACGCCCACAATCCGGTGGATTGGTATCCTTGGGGCGAAGAAGCGTTCGCCAAGGCGCATCGGGAGAACAAGCCGATCTTCCTCTCGATCGGCTATTCCACGTGTCACTGGTGCCATGTCATGGCGCACGAATCATTCGAAAACGAAGGCGTAGCGGCGATCATGAATCGCGAGTTCGTGAACATCAAAGTCGACCGCGAAGAGCGCCCGGACGTTGACCGCGTCTACATGACTTTTGTTCAAGCGACTACAGGCAGCGGCGGCTGGCCGATGAGTGTTTGGTTGACGCCGGATCTGAAGCCCTTTGTTGGCGGAACGTATTTTCCGCCCGAGGAGCGA
>DASXYB010000010.1:0-5224 GCA_036502745.1 Candidatus Udaeobacter sp. | reverse complement strand
GCCATCAGATTGGAAATCATGATGACGCATAGAAGCGAGTAGCCGAACCGTGCGCCTCCGGCTAAGTCGGTCGCCCAGTTGCCCGGATCCATGTAGCCCACCGCGACCAGAAATCCTGGACCTGAGAATGCCATGAGCTTTCTCCAAAAGGATGCCGTCTGTGGCACAAGGATAGTGCGATGGACCTCTGGCAAAGAAACCTGATCGCCAGTCCGTCGCCAAGCGGCGCGAGGCCTTGCTGTAGCTGCTATTTCCGGCTGCGCCATAAAGCTGGTAAAGGATTCTTAGGTACTGCTAATTTGCTTATTGTCGCATATTATTATGTCAAGCAACAATGTTGTATTGACTGTAGTGGTGATGCTTTTTATGTTCGCCGGAGCATGCGAAATAAAAAGGCGTCTCAATCGCTGGCTGGCACTTCCACGGCTGCAGAGGATTACCTGGAGCGTATTCTTGAACTCATCAATTCCAAGGGATACGCCAGGGTGATAGATATCGCCGCTGCCTTAGAAATCTCACAGGCCAGCGTCACCAACATGGTTCAACGTCTCGACGCCGAGAGGCTTCTCAAATATGAGAAGTATCGCGGACTTATTTTAACGCCCGCAGGTAAGAAACTAGCCCGCAGAATCGCCAAACGACACAAGCTACTCACTGAGTTTCTCAAATTGCTCGGTGTAGATGACCGTGTGATCCATCATGATGTCGAGGGCATGGAGCACCACATCAGTCCCTCCACGTTGCGCGCAATTGCGTCGGTTTCCCGGCAATTGCAGCGCAGGCCGGCCTTACGCGCCCAATTGCAAGCCGGCGCGGTCTAGCAATAATTCGGAACACTCCTCCGCTACGTGTTCCTGGAGCTCGTCGCAGTAGCGGCGGGCTCGCTCACCTTCTTGAAGTGCAACTGCTTCACTCGACGATTATCGGCTTCGGTAACGGTAACCAAATAACCATCGATTTTAACCTGTTCGCCGGTCTTCGGGAGGTGCCCGAGCAGATGAGTCACGTAACCGCCGACCGTACTTACATCGGGGCTTTCCAAATCAAGCTCCGCCAGGTCGTTTAGCTCATACAGGCCCAGCGCTCCGTCCACACTGAATTCGTTTGCGCTGATTTTGCGAAACTCTTCCTTTTCAAAATCGAACTCATCCTGAATGTCTCCAACCAATTCCTCCAACACATCTTCCAGTGTTACAAGCCCCACAGTCCCCCCAAATTCATCCACCACGATTGCGACGTGCGCATGCTTGTTAAGGAATAATCTCAGGAGATTTTCAAGCGGCATCATTTCCGGGACTGGAAGCAATTCGCGTTTGATCTTCATCAAATCGGGATGCGGGTCGCGCATCATGGGAAGCAGTTCTTTGATGTGAATGAGGCCGATCGTGTTATCTAAATTTTCACGACACAGCGGGAAGCGCGTGTGCTGGGATTCGATGGCCTTTGTTATGTTTGTGTCGAAGTCGTCCTCAACGGCGAGGTAAACAATCTCGCCGCGCGGCGTCATGATGTCACGCACGACGCGGTCGCGCAGATCGAGCACATTGAAAACGAGTTCACGGCCCAATGGAGTAACGTCAGCGGATTTTTCGCTTTGTTCGAGAATCAGTCGCAATTCCTCCTCGCTGTGAGCAAGCTCGCTCCCACGAACAGCTTGAAGCCGCAGCACTCTGCGCAAAAGGAAATTGGAGGATTTGTTCAGGAGCCAGATGGCAGGTTTAAACAAAACATAGAAGCCGTCGAGCGGTCGCATCAGACGAAGTGCGACAGGCAGTGGATCCGAGATGGCGATGTATTTGGGGGCGAGCTCTCCGAAAACAATGTGCAAAAATGTGATGCCGGCGAAAGCAAGAGTAACAGCAATCGATGTTGCCACCGCGTGCGAGTAGATGTGGAAAACAGCCAGGGCCGGCTGGATGATCGACGCCAGCGCTTGCTCCCCGATCCAGCCCAGCGCCAGGCTTGCGAGCGTGATACCCAGTTGGGTCGCCGAAAGGTACGCGTCCAGGTGCCCGCGAACATGCTTAACGAAGCGGGCGCCCGCATTCCCCTCATCCACGAGCGCGTCGAGCTGAGTCGTGCGTACTTTCACAACGGAAAATTCGCATGCGACGAAAAAAGCATTCAGCGCCACAAGCGCGCCGATCGCTGTCAGCTTTCCGACAATCAACATCGGCGGATCCCAATGCGGCGGAGCGTTTTCCGCGAGCCAGGCTGCTGACAATAAAAATAGTACGGATGTGTTCATTATTCGGATGCGCATCGTGGCATCCGGACACCAGATCGCTGGTAGTTTACCAGCTGGACTTCGTTACGCCAGGGATCAACCCTTGCGAAGCCAATTCGCGAAAGGTCAGACGCGACATCTTGAACCGGCGAATGAAAGCACGCCGGCGTCCGGTGACTTCACAGCGGTTCACCACGCGCGTAGGACTCGCGTCACGCGGCAGCTGCGCCAGGCCGGCGTAGTCCTTTTTCGCCTTTAGCTCGGCGCGCAAAACAGCGTACTTTTTCACTGTTGCGCGTTTGCGATCATTACGGTTGATCCAAGCTGTTTTCGCCATAAAGAGCGGTGATTATAACGCCAGCCTCCAATTTTGCAACCGCGAGCCAAACAATCCTAGCCGAGCGCTCCTGCGCGCCGGCGCTGTTTGACCAGCGTGCTAGTGGACCGGCGAGCGCCATCTCGCGTTGATGAGCGCTTCTGTTTGACCGCTTGCGTCCGGTTCAAGCTGTCTTGTAACACCTTTACCAGATCAACTACGTTGGTTGGTGCATGGGCAGCGGGCGCTTTTGCCGCGATCTCCTTGTGCTGTGCCTTTTGTTCGATGATCTCCATCAATGCGGTCCGGTATTCATCGCGATATTTCTCCGGCTCCCACACAACACTCATGCTTTCGATAAGCGCTTGCGCCATTTTCAATTCCTTCTCGGTCACCGCAGCATTCGAACCATTTTGCAAGACATCGGCGCTCAGAATCTCGCTGGCAAAATGCATTAGCTCCAAAATTAGGAACAAGCCGTCTGGTTTTACTGCAGCCAGGTGTTCGCGATTGCTGATCACCACCTTGGCAACACCAATTTTGCCGGTTCCGCTGAGCGCTTTGTGTAAGACGGCGTAAGCTTTCTCGCCACCCTTTTGCGGCTCAAGGAAATACGGCTTGTAGAAAAATTTCGGATCGACCTGCTCCAAATCGACAAAATCGGTGATGTCGATCGAGTGCGTAGATTCGATACGAACCTTCTCGAAGTCCTCATCCTTCATTACAACATAATGACCGCGCTCAAATTCGAAGCCTTTTACGATCTGGTCGGCTGGAACTTCCTTCGAGTCCGCTTCCGCCACCTTTTTGTATTTAATCGGACTGAGATCGCTGGAACGAAGCTGTCGGAAACTGAGCTTCTCCTCCCGCGTTGCCGAATAAACCGCCACCGGAATGTAAACCAGCCCGAAGCTGATGCTGCCTTTCCAGATGGGACGCATAAAGGGCAATGCTTTCCCATAGCGCCCTGCCTGTCAACCCTAAGCGGTCCCGCCGGTAGCTCCTCTACCTTGCTGAAATTCCTTGCAACTAGGAGAAACGGTCTGATGTTGGCACTTGAAATGAGCCTTCTCGCCAGCTTCATGAACTTGGCCGGGCCGGACTTGATCGTCATCCTGCTGATCGTCCTCGTTCTGTTCGGAGCAAAAAAATTGCCCGAGCTCGCCCGCGGAATGGGTCAGGCGGTCAAGGAGTTCCAAAAAGCAAAGGACGAGTTCAACGACGAACTGCACAAGGCTGGAAAGTCTGATACGCAAATTGCAAAGCCTGAGCTGAAACCGGCCGATTCGACGGTCGCGCGAACTGACAGCCAGGGTGCTTCTAATGTCACCGCGCCGCAACCGAGTGCCGCAGTCACTCCCGGCGACAAAGCCGACCAAGTCTAGCTTTTTCGAAAGCCCCGCGAGGACCTTTGCGCCTAAAACTTACGCGAAACGAAGGCGGCGTTCCGCGTTGATTTCGTACAAAGTGCTTCGGAGTGCGATGCGTCCTCGCGACGCTCTAGTCAAAGTCCACAATTTCTAACGTTCTGCACGTTTGACCGAACACCCTATTTACGGCAAAATCCCCGCTCGTTATGTCAGAACCGGATTTGCGTGCCCAGATCAAGGAGATGCTGGTCAAAAACCTGATGCTGCAGGTTACTCCTGAACAAATCGGCGATGAGCTCCCGCTCTTCGGCCCGGATGGACTAGGCCTCGATTCGATCGACGCGTTGGAGCTGGTTGTGAGTATGGAAAAGACGTTCGGCGTCGGCGTTCCCAATTCGGATGTAGCGGGACAAGCGCTTCGGACTGTAAACACGATTCACGATTACATTCTCGAAAAGCGCGCCGCGGCTGCGTAGATGTGCTAACCGCGCAGCGCCGCGGCGTTTCGACGTGAACATTCTCTACGTAGAGAGCAGCCGCAGTTGGGGCGGACAGGAATATCGCACCTGTCTGGAAATTAACTGGCTCAACGCGCACGGACATCAGGCATGGTTGATCTGCAATCCAGACAGCCAGGTCCATTCGAAGGCATCGGAACTCGGCACGCGGGTGGTCACAATGTCGCTCCGCAGCCGCGTTGACCCGCTCTGCTCATTTCACTTGTGGAAGTTTTGTCGTCGCAACAAAATAGATCTCCTCAAAACGTACAGCTCAAAGGATCACTGGATTTGTCTGCCACTTTTCCTTTGCGGGACTCCGTTGAGCCGCGCGCGCTGCATTACCGATCCAATCGGCAGCCAAAGCCGCGCGTTTGTTTTCAAGAACGGCTGTTCGCAAATTGTTGCCGACGCTTCGGTAATCAAACGCGAGTTGGTTGAAAAGCACGGAATTGATCCCGCAAAAATTGAAGTCATCGGCTCAGCCGTCGATTTAGAAAAGTTCAAGCCTCCGCGCGATCGGACAAAATTTCGCCGTGAAATCGGCGTCGCCGATGACCCCCCACTGATCGGGAACGTAGGGATGATTCGTCCGGACAAAGGTCAACTCCATTTGGTCACATCGGCGTCAATGGTTTTGGAGAAACGTCCCGATGTGCGGTTCGTCATCGTTGGCCAGGGCACCGGAATCTTAAAGCGTGGCATCAATGTGCGGAACGCAATCGATCGCGCTGGACTTGCCGACAAGATCATCATGGCTGGCTATCGCTGGGACACGCCGAATGTTTATGCAGCATGTGACATGATAGTAATT
>DASXYB010000009.1:0-12793 GCA_036502745.1 Candidatus Udaeobacter sp. | reverse complement strand
CGCGCGCGGCCGGTGAAGCAGGAATCATTTGCACGCTTTCGACTCTTTCCGGGTGCCGCCTCGAAGATGTCGCAGCCGCCTCGGGAGGCCCGGTATGGTACCAGCTTTATCTCATCGGCGGTCGCGACTGTGCTTTGGCTGGTATCGACCGCGCACGCAAGGCCGGGTATTCGGCCTTGGTGGTGACGATCGACACGCCAGTCGCAGGTTTAAGAGAGCGCGACCTTCGCAATGGCGCTAAAGAACTTCTTAGTGGAAAGCTCGGACAAATGCTGCCGTTTGTGGATCAGCTTCTCGTTAGGCCGCGCTGGCTGGCAGCTTTCTTCGCTGATGGCGGTTTGATGAAATTCGAGAATGTCGTCATCCCCGGAAACGGTCCGATGTTGTATGCCGATGTCACCGCTGCTCTTGAGCAGTCGGTAGTGACCTGGGAGGATCTCAAATGGATTCGTCAGGCGTGGAACGGGCGCATCGTGATCAAAGGCATTCATACGGCCGACGACGCAAGACACGCAGTGAATGCAGGAGCAGACGCGTTGGTGGTGTCCAATCATGGCGGCCGGCAACTCAATGGCGTCGCGCCGACTTTGCGCGTTTTGCCTGAAGTTGTCGCGGCGGTAGGCGATCGCATCGAGGTGCTGCTGGATGGTGGCATCCGTCGCGGCAGCGATATTGTTAAAGCCCTTTGTTTGGGAGCTCGCGCGGTGATGGCCGGACGGGCGTACGCCTACGGACTTGGCGCCGCGGGTGGCGCGGGTGTTTCGCGCGCGATTGAGATTTTGCGCACCGATCTCGTGCGCACACTCAAGCTGCTTGGCTGTGCGTCAGTCGCGGAGCTCGACGCAACCTACGTCAATGTTCCGCGAGAGTGGCTTGCAAAATGATCAACCAATGAATGCCTAACCTGATTTGTGAAATCGTCGAATTTCCGCTTCAATGCCTAACGATCGAACGTGGCGAAGCCAATCGCCACAGCCACAAGCGAGAGAATGGCAGTGACGACCAAAGCAATAATCCCAGCTTACGCTCATTGGCATTGTCACCGTTACGACGGTGACTCGGGCTTGGTAAAAATTGCGCGCCGATTTGTCAGTAATAATCAGCGCGTTTTATATCGCACTTCTGCGGAACGATACTGCCTGCACAAATACGCCCAGGATTGCGAGGCCGATGAATACGAGTGTCGAACCGGTCGGCGGCAACACGATTGCGCTTTCAATTAAGTAGGCGCCGATAAACGAGGACACAACGATCAATGCCCAACCAAACACGGCCAGCAGTAAAATTGCGCCAATAATGCCACCGATGATGAAGATGATGGTCGAGTATTGCGCATACTGCACGAAAAACGCAGCGGCGATCGCCGTGGCGAGCTTTCCGCCTGCTAAGAAACCGAGCACTGCTATCGCAACTTTCTGAATGAAGAGGGCAAGCAACGCTCCGAGCACGCCAAAGACGACAGCGATGATCAGCGCCAGCAGCGATGATGCTTCGTTGACTAGCATTGGAGCAATCTGAATACCGACAGCGAATCCGACCGCGGCAACACACAACCAAAACAGCTTTCGTCCGAAGAACAAAACCAGCACGCCAATGATTACGCCTATGATCGTGGCAGAGGAATGCATGGGAAAAGCCTGTTCCGACAATTACAGTGTGGAGGCGTTTATGCCAAACGCCTGTTTTCTGCGGATTCCGGTGCTTGACGCAACACCGCTACAAAAATTCCAGATCCACTGAAGGACCGCGAGTTAACCCACGGCTGTCGCCGTGGCTCGCGACCTACAGCGGCAGTTGACTAAAATCGGGCTGGTGGGATTTGAACCCACGGCCTCCTGGTCCCGAACCAGGCGCTCTACCAAGCTGAGCCACAGCCCGTTTCTCATCGAGATCGGGTTGAGAATCTCATCGCCCGCCCCTGCTGTCCACCACTTCGTGAAAGCATTTGGCCGAAAGGACCCGCTCAATAAATCGTCGTGCAAAACCACGCAATGGGGAAGACACGGCAGAGGCAATCAGATGCAGGTTCGTTGTTTCGACGCCGGCTAAGCGGCGCCCGGGTAATTTACGAGCCGGTCAATTCAGCAGGTTCTTCGCTTTGCTCACCAGTTTCCGACGCCGTGAATTTTCGCTTCCGGCGGTTCGCCGGCAAAGGCGCCAGTGTCATAGTGATATTGCGACCAGCGATCTTCGGGTCAGTTTCGACCTGCGACATGCTTGAAAGATCGTCGCGGACTTTTTCTACCAGATGGGTCCCAAGCTCCTGGTGCGCCATTTCGCGGCCTCGAAATTGCAACTGAACGCGCACCTTGTTGCCGCGATCCAGAAATTCTTCGGCGTGGCGGACTTTCGTCATGTAATCGTGCTCGTCGATGTTAACGCGGAACTTGATTTCCTTCAGTTTCGACCCGGACGGCTTTTTATCTTTCGAGTGTTTCGAAATGTCGTATCGGAACTTCCCGAAATCGACAATCTTGCACACAGGCGGATTTGCCGTAGGTGCAACTTCGACCAAATCCTGGCCGAGAGTTTGAGCTTTACGCAAGGCGTCGGTTAAACGCATGACACCGAGCTGTTCGCCGCTGGACGCAATGATGACTCGGACTTCGCGAGCGCGAATCCGACCGTTTACACGAATTTGTGGTTGCAGATTAAATCGATCTCCTCAACAGCGAGGCGGGAGTGCACCGCGCCGCCGTGTTACTTCTATCGCAATTTCCGGCATCAGCATTCGCGAACGCCAGGACACCCTTTCTTCGCCACGGCTGCGATTTACCGCCGCGAAGTGCTCGCATTTTAAAGTTCGCAAGCAGAAGAGAAGTTGTAGGCCACAATTTCGCGCTGGCAAGGTCAAACTCGTGACGATTTGATGTCAGTCTAGTAGCATCACTTTGCCGGCGGATTCCCAAAATGCGCTTTGTGCGCCGCGTATGCAGCCGCATCATCTAACATTGAATCGATTGTTGCTGCCAACGGCTCGAGTTTCACCACTCCAGAGAAAATGGCGCGATCTCCGATTTCAGTATCAATCACGAACGCCGGTCGTTGCGTAATCTGCAATGCGCGGAATTCCGCCGTCGATGCTCGAACGCGCTTCTCGATCGCCGGCGATTTCGCGAGCTCGAGCAATTTGCTGGTTTCGATGCCGGCAGCTTCGGCCCCGACTTCGGCCGCAATATTCCAATCAGCGACATTTGTGCCTTCCCGCAGCGTGGCGCGAGCAAGCGCGAGCCGGACGCGATCGTCACTGGAAGCAAAATCCTTCGCCGCTTCGGCCACGCAATTCGGCGCGAGCCACTCTGGAAGACTTGGGTCGTACCAATCAGTGTTAAGCATGAACGCAGAACGCATCATGATTCCGCTGCGTCGATAAAACCATTGCTCCTGCTCGCGCGAAGTCGGCAAACCAGTGGGATCCATCAGCGCGATTTTCCACTGAAACTCAACCTGGCCTTCGTACCGTCTTTTCAATTCCGCCCATGTTGGCTCGGACCAGAAACACCAGCTTGAAACCACATCAAGATAATCAGTGACAGTGATGGTCATGGTTGAACTAGAACAGTTGCGAACTTACAAATCAAAATGGTCCAACTTTAACCAGGAGACCATTGTAAGAATCTAACTATTTAGTCTTTTAACTCTCGTTTGAATCTCAATCACATCTTTCTTTTCCTTGCAATCGTTTCGCCGCTGCTCGTGCTGGCTCGTGCGTGGCGGCCCAGCGCACCGTATCACGGCTGGCGGCTCGCCGCGGTCATTGTGCTGGCAGTTACCGCTGTCGCGTGGTTTCTCTGGCCTGATGTCAGCGGATACGTTGGCGGCGCGGCATGGTTCCTTCTGCTGTTTCTGCCGACGATCGCATTGCGAAAAATAACGCAACTCGCTGCGCAAGGAGACTATGAATCGGCGGGAAGGCTTGGTACGGCTATCCAGATTTTGCATCCCACCGCCGAACTTCGCGAGCAAATCCGATTATTTCGCAATTTGAATTCTAACGCTACGCATTCGCGTGCGTTCACTTCCCTTCCGCCAGGTTATCATAGGGCCACTTCTACTCGGCGAACTCAGTTTCGAAGCGTACCGGCCGTGCTCGTATTGATCCTGATCAATGTGCTTGCTTTCCTATACGAGATTTATGCTGGGGGCTGGAACGATCCAGATGTTCTGCACCGGATTGGAGCGGTCGAGCCGGATGCGGTGGTCGCCCAAGCCGAATACTGGCGGCTGTTCACTGCACTTTTTCTGCATGCCGGTTTTTTGCATCTAGCGTTCAACCTTTTCGCCCTTTACGTTCTTGGTCCGCCGCTTGAGCGCTCCATCGGCGCGATGCGATTTCTCGCGTGCTATCTAATTTCCGGGCTCGCCTCCAGCGCAGGTGTGGTTGTTTTAATGGAGGTTGGGCTGGTTCAGATGGGCCAACTCATAGGGGCTTCAGGCTGCATCATGGGCGTGGTCGGCGCATGGGCGGGACTCTTATTGAGACATCGCCATGCCCCATTCGCGAAGCAGCGGCTCGCAAACATCGGCCTTATCGTCGCGATCCAAATCGCATTCGATCTTTCCACGCCGCAGGTCAGCATGGCCGCGCACATGTGCGGATTGGTTGCCGGATTTTTTCTCGGGCTCCTCCTCGCTCCGCGTGCTGTAGCGGGCGGCGGTGACGCCGGTTGGAACTACTAGTGTCGCAATTCTGAGTCCCTCGAGTGGAATGACCCACTACTTGCCGGATGAGATTTTCTCGGTTAACTGCGGCCCTGTTCGCTCCGCTATCCGAATGGTAATTTCTGGAATCTTCTTCTTGGCAGCTTGGGTCAACGCCATCGGGTACAGAACTCGCTAGAACACATGCCGAATTTTCAAACTTACAACGTCACTCCGATCCTTCCGGCGACGCTCGAGCCGCTACGGGAAATGAGTTTCAATCTCTGGTGGACATGGGAGCCAGCCGCCCGCCGATTGTTCCGGGAACTCGATCCCGAGCTTTGGGACCAGACTAATCATAATCCGGTGCGCATGCTGCAGCTCTCACGGCAAGCCCGCCTTGAAGAGCTCGCACAGGACAAGAACTTTTTGCGCGAACTCAAACAGGTTTTCCAGGATTTTGAGAAATATCTCGGACGTCACGACACTTACGGGAAGACCGGGCCGGGCGCCGCGATCAAGAATCCGATCGCCTACTTTTCCGCCGAATTCGGTTTTCATGAATCAGTTCCCAATTACTCCGGCGGCCTAGGCATTCTGGCCGGCGATCATTGCAAATCGGCAAGCGATCTTGATCTGAATTTTGTTGCGATCGGTCTGCTCTATCGGCACGGCTATTTCCGGCAACAGATCGATAAAGACGGCATTCAGGCAGCAATTAACCTGAACCAAAATTTCTACCACCTGCCAATCCGCGAAGCTCGCCGGGGCGACATGAAGCTTCTCATCTCGGTCGCAATTCTCGACCGAGAAGTTTCCGCCAGGGTTTGGGAATTACGCGTCGGCCGCGTGAACGTCTATCTTCTCGACACCGACATTCCGGAAAACAACCCGGAGGACCGACGCATCACTGCAGAGCTTTACGGCGGCGACCTCGAGATGCGCATGCGCCAGGAAATCATACTCGGCATCGGCGGCGTGAAAGCTCTCACCGCGCTCGGGATCCAGCCGGACGTGTTCCACATGAATGAGGGACATTCAGCCTTTCTCGCGCTGGAGCGGATTCGCCTGAATGTCGTCGAGAAGAAGCTGAATTTTTATTCGGCGCTGCAAGTCGTAGCGGCTGCCAATGTCTTCACCACGCACACGCCTGTTCCCGCCGGCAACGACTCCTTCTCACGGGAGATGATGCAAAAATATTTTGGGGAATTCGCAAAGGAACTAAACGTTCCATTCGAGGAGCTGTTCTCATTCGGCCACACCCGTCTCAACCCCAACGAGCCCTTCAGTATGACTATCCTGGCATTGCGGCTCAGCCGCCATGCGAATGGCGTCAGCAAATTGCACGGTGCAGTGAGCCGATCGCTGTGGAAAGACGTCTGGTCGGGCATTCCTATCCATGAGGTGCCGATCACCAGCATCACCAATGGCGTGCACACCAAGACCTGGATGGCACCCGAATTTGCGGCGCTTTATCGCAAGCATCTCGGTGATTGGGAGGAGCATCTCACTGAGCCTGATTTTTGGCGCGGCGTAATAGACATCCCGGACACGCAACTGTGGGACACTCATCAACAACTTAAACGACGCCTCATCGATTTTGTTCGCGATCGCGAGCGACAACGCCGCGAACGACTGGGCGAATCGCCGGAGTCCATTCGGAGAGTTAATCGTATCCTTGATCCGGAAATTCTGACCGTCGGTTTCGCGCGCCGGTTCGCGACTTACAAGCGCGGCGCACTTTTGTTCAGCGATAAAGAACGACTGAAGCGATTGGTGAACGATGCGACGCGCCCGGTGCAATTCATTTTTGCAGGGAAAGCGCATCCGCGCGATGACGCAGGCAAGGCGCTGATCCAGGAAGTCTATAAATTCAGCCGCGAGTCAGGTCTGGAAACTCGCGTCATTTTCGTGGAGGACTATGACAGCTACATCGCGCGACGCCTCGTCCAGGGAGTTGACCTCTGGCTGAATCATCCGCTCCGTCCGTTGGAAGCAAGCGGCACCAGCGGAATGAAGTCGGCGCCGAACGGGGGGATCAATCTCAGCGTGCTCGATGGCTGGTGGCGCGAAGGTTTCAACGGCAGCAACGGATGGGCTATCGGCGGCGAAATCGATGACGGCAGTACGGAATTTCAAAACGAAGTGGACGCGAGTAGCCTTTATCAATTGCTCGAGAACCAGATCGTTCCGCTTTATTACGCGAAACCGGACGGCAAACTTCCCCTCGCCTGGCTGCAATTGATGCGTGATTCGATTCGTAGCGTCACGCCTGTGTTCAATACGCAGCGCATGGTGAAGGAATACACGGAACAACTTTATGTTCGCGCCGCGCGGGCACACGAGAACCTCTCCCGGGACGGCTGCGACGCCGCGACGCACCTCAGCCAATGGAAAACGCAGATGCGCAAGGATTGGGCGCAAGTGCAGGTGTCTGACGTCGAGTTAGCCAACAAAGATCGGCAAAGCATCTCGGTTGGCGAATCCTTGCAGATCAGCGCGCGCGTGCATCTGGGGGCAGTTGATCCCCAGCATGTGTGTGTCGAGGCGTACCACGGTGAAG
Organism: Candidatus Udaeobacter sp.; assembly: GCA_036502745.1. GTDB lineage: Bacteria > Verrucomicrobiota > Verrucomicrobiia > Chthoniobacterales > UBA10450 > Udaeobacter. The sequence goes on along the minus strand of DASXYB010000009.1, from coordinate 5,589 downwards.
TGGATAATGGCGACCTGCGTAATCCCACTGCCACAATGTTAAGTCAAAGCGGCCAGGCTGATGGCAACGGAAACTACATTTACCAGGGCAGCATTCCCGCTACCGAAAGCGGCACCTACGGCTTTAGCGTCCGCGTCGTGCCCACGCATTCCTGCCTTATGCAAGCCCACGAACTGCGTCTCATCACCTGGTCGTAGATCTCTGCAGCGATCGACGTCGATGTGCGATTCCGGTTCGGTGTCGCGAAGTTACCTGCAATAGAGCAACGCTATGAATGAATCCATCGAAGAACGAATTGACCGGCTGCAGACCGGCGGAATCATCGACATGCATTTCGATTTGCCGATGGATTTGTACGAAAAACGCCAGCGCAGAGATGTTCTTGAAACAGAATTTTTCCCGGACTTCGAAGCGGGAAAGCTCTCTCTTATCGGCGCAGCGATTTACGTTGAAGACCGCTATTTGCCTCAGGATGGGTTGCGCGTGGCACTCGATCAAGTTGCACGGCTGTACGCCGAAACAGCAGCTTCGGAGCGCCTCGCGATTTGTAAAAATTATCGCGAAATTCAAGCAGCGCGGGAAACGGGCAGGATTGCATTTCTCATCACGATGGAAGGCGTGGAACCGTTGGGCACGGATTTAAATCAATTACGCGTGTTTTTCGAACTCGGTGTGCGCGCAATCGGCCTCACGCATGCGCGAACCAATGCGGCGGGACACGGCGGAGTTTTCGCGGCGAGCGGGTCCCCGTCCGACGGGTTGACACCCTTTGGTCGCGAGATTGTGCGTGAATGCGAAGCGCTCGGCGTGATTATTGATCTTGCGCACATCAACCCGGCTGGGTTTCAAGAGATTTTCTCGATCACAACCAAGCCGCTGATCGTGTCGCATACGAATGTTCGCCGGTACTACGACATCGAGCGCAACATTAGTGACCAACAGATCAAGATGATTGGTGAACGGCGCGGAGTGGTCGGCATCAATTCCATTCTCGTGAGCCCGCGGGAAGAAGAGAGCACGCTCGACAAGTACGTCGATCACATCGAGCACATTGCGAATTTGATCGGGATCGACAGCGTCGGGATCGGCTTCGATTTTTTTGAATTTATTTACCGGCAGTGGCCCGAATCCCGACAAAAGGAGCTAGCCGCAAAACTTACAACACCGCACTTTATTCCTGACCTAACGAATCATTCGCATGCTCGCAATCTTACCCGCAGATTGATCGAACGCGGATTCAGCGATGCTGACATTGAAAAAATCCTGCGCGGCAATTGGCTGCGGATGTTTGAAGAGCTGCTTTAGCCAGTGCCTGGTCGGCCTGGAATAGAAATCGTGTAAGTGATCAAGGCACAAATGATCACCATGCCAATCATGGCGAAAATAAAAATTGCATCGGCGATCTTTTCGAGACGATGCATTCGGCGCACGGACCGGGAACGCAATGCCCAGTAAGAAAGAAGACAGGAAATCAGGAATAGCAGTGCGTCTCCGGCAAGAAAATCATCCGCCAGCGTGTCTGCCCGTCCGAATGTAATGACGACCCGGATCAATCCGATGACCGTCAGACAAACGCCCACCATGGCAGAGGAGACTGTAAAAATGTGGATGCAGATATCCTGCTCCAGGTGCGTGCTTCGGTCGTTGTGCCTGTTCGTTTCTCCTTCCATGGCGATCAGCTATTAGACCCAGCGAGAAAGCGACTGTTCAGACAATAACCGCTCTGATAGGAAACCCTCAGGACATCACTGGAGTACATTTGAAATTTACAAATCTCACGCGGCACATCGAGATCGGGGCCAATTCGTACTATCTCGAGATTGGCCGACACCGCCTTCTGCTGGATTGCGGAATGCACCCGAAACTCACCGGGGAGGATGCCGCGCCTAATTTCAAAGCAATCGGCGAGCACGACGTCGAGGCGATCCTGATGTCGCACGCCCATCAAGACCACATCGGCACGCTGGCTTTGGCCATGCGACGTTTCCCACGCGCGCGCGTTTTCATGACCGAGGCGACGGCCGAAGTCGGCAGCGTTCTTTTGCACAACTCAGTCAATGTAATGACGAGGCAACGTGAGGAAATCGGAGAAATGTCGTATCCCCTTTTCACTCATCGTGAAATCGACCGCGCATCGGAACGCTGGCGCTGGTGTCCGATGCGGCAGCGGATTTCCATTGCCGGCGAACGGGCAGCGCCTCGCGACAAGGAGACGTTAACGTTAGAGTTTTTCGATGCAGGACACGTGCTCGGCTCGACCGGAGTCATGCTGCGCGGCGAAGGCCAAACTGTTTTTTACACCGGGGATGTCAATTTCGACGATCAAACCATCATGCAAGCGGCGGCTTTCCCAGAGGAGAAACCTGATGTGCTGATCATGGAATGCACTCGCGGCGATCACGCGAAATCTGAGGGCTGGACACGTGCAAGTGAAGAGCAACGTCTGGCGCAAGCGCTTGTCGCCGCTTTCGAACGCGACGCCTGCGTCCTGATTCCGGTGTTCGCGCTGGGCAAAACACAGGAGGTCCTCGCGATGCTCTACAAATTTCGGCGTCAGCGGCTGCTGCCAGAGTTTGCAATTTATATCGGCGGTCTCAGCTCGAAATTTACAGACATCTACGATCGCCGTACCCACACCACCCGACGGCAATTGCCGCGCCTGAAACTGATGAGGGAAGTAGCGCCATTCATTTTAAACGATGAAACGGTGCGCGATGCCGCGGTGCGTGGCGGACGCGTTTACGTTCTCTCCAGCGGGATGATGATTCCTAAAACGCTATCGAACGTTTTTGCGCGGCGAATCATCGAGAACCCTCAGCACTCGATCTTTTTTGTCGGGTATGCCAATCCAGAATCGCCAGCCGGCATTCTGCGGGAGGCTGGCCAGGGTGGCGAAGTAGCACTCGATCCTGATAAATCGCTGCAACGCATCCGTTGCAACATCGAACAGTTCCAGTTCAGCGCACACGCGACACGCGAGTCGCTGATCGATTATGCCAAAAAGATTTCACCAAAAAAAATTGTTCTTGTACATGGTGACCCGTCGGCAGTCGAGTGGATGCGCGCCACATTATCGAGCGAACTTTCCCGTTCGGAGGTGATCGTCCCCATACCTGGGGTCGAGGTAGAATTGTGATCCGTCATCCAACCTGACACCAATAAAAGCGAACTGTTCATCCATCACGATCACACTTCTTTGATCAGGCTGTTACGATGCGCATTGCTTCCTGGAACATCAATTCACTGCGCAAACGCCAAGACCGGCTGTTTGCATGGCTTGAGAAAACACAACCGGGCATTGTCTGCCTGCAAGAGACTAAATGCCCGGACGAACTATTTCCGGCGCTCGCTTTGCAAGCAGCGGGCTATCGTTCAGCGTATCACGGAGAGAAATCGTACAACGGCGTTGCCATTCTCGCCAAGGACGAGCTGCACGAGGTTCGCGCGTCGCTTTGCGATGAAGTCGTCGATCCGCAGGCGCGCGTCATCGCAGCGACCGTCGGCCAGTTGCGTGTATTTTCGATTTATGCGCCTAACGGACAGGCCGTCGGGTCGCCGGCGTATGAATACAAACTGCAATGGTACCGGCGGCTTCGAAACTGCATTGCCAAACAAGAAGCCCGCGAGTTAGTCGTCTGCGGCGATTTCAACGTCGCTCCCGAAGATATCGATGTTTACGACGCCAGGCTTTGGCACGGGGCCATCATGGCTTCGGATGGCGAACGCGCCGCTTTTCGCGATTTGTGCAGCCTCGGGCTGCTCGACACGCTTCGAATCCATCACAACGAAGGAGAACTTTTCAGCTGGTGGAATTATCAAATGCGCGCCTTCGAAAAAAATCGTGGACTGCGCATAGACGCTGTTCTGACAACCGAATCGCTGGCGAAAAAATGCATCGCCTCCGGGATCGATCGCGAAATGCGTACTGGAAAAGATCCTTCTGATCACGCTCCGGTGTGGGCCGAGCTTATCACCTAAAGCATCGATGCCTAACAAATCGCGTCTTCGCGTTTCCAATCCTCCATTAAAGCCGCTGTTGATCTGGGACGGCGACTGTGACTTTTGCCGATTATGGATCGAACGCTGGCGCGAAATGACAGCGGATAAGGTCGATTACACGACTTATCAAGAAGCAGCCGACCGCTTCCCTGAAATTCCATCGGACGAATTCAACCGTTCGCTTGTTTTAATCCAACCGGACGGCACAGTGATCTTCGCGGCGGAAGCGGCGTATCGCTCGTTGGCGTATCGACGTTCGCGAGAATGGCTGGCCTGGAGCTATGATCATGTTCCCGGGTTTGCGGCTGTTTCTGAAACCGCCTATGGCTTCATCGCTCACCACCGAAAATTTGCGTCAGCGGTTACGCGATTGCTGTGGGGCGAAGACGTGCGGCGGCCCACCTATTTTTGGGCGCAGCGCTGGTTCCTGCGCGCACTCGGCTTCATCTACCTGATCGCTTTCGTATCCCTTTGGGTTCAAGTGGACGGACTTTTCGGCAGCAATGGGATTTCGCCCGTCAGTCAATTCCTCTCAGCGGCTCGAGGTCAGGTGGGGCCAGACGCTTACGGCCTGTTGCCCACCCTATGCTGGTTCAACTCGACTGATGCGTTTCTTCACTTTCTTTGCGGCAGCGGCGTTTTCTGTTCGTTGCTGTTGATTCTCGGAATCGCTCCGGCGGTTCTACTCGCAATCCTTTTTGTTTTATACTTGTCGCTCACAATCGCAGGCCAGGACTTTTTCAGTTTTCAATGGGACGTGCTTTTGTTGGAGACGGGATTTTTCACCATCTTTTTTGCGCCGTGGCGGCTGTTGCCGGGGGAATTGCTCTTGTGGCCACGATCACCACCGTCCACCACGGCGCAGGTCTCGCGAGTCGGTTTGTTTTTGCTCAAGCTTCTTTTGTTCAAACTAATGGTCATGTCAGGCGTGGTGAAGTTAACCAGCGGCGATGACAGCTGGTGGAATCTGACAGCACTCGATTACCATTATTGGTCGCAACCGCTGCCGACGGTATTCGGCTGGTGGGCGGACAAAACTCCCGAATGGTTTAAACATTTTTCCGTCGCGTTTTGCCTGGTAGTGGAAATCATCGTGCCGTTTTTCATCTGGGCTCCGCGACGTCTGAGATTGCTAGCTGCCGGACTGCTAGTTCTTCTTCAACTCGCGATCGCGATCACAGGAAACTATTGCTTTTTCAATCTGCTTACGATCGCGCTGTGCTTATTACTGATCGACGATTCGGTGATACGACCGGACCGCCGGGCGGTCCGTGACCAAAGCGTCGGCGCGCCCGGCGGTCGCGCCCTACCAGCACGATTGTGCCTCTACGTTGGGACATTTGTGATCATCGTGACGTTACCGATTAACACGTGGTTAATCTTCAGCGCATTTAAACCGGCGAGTCGACCGCCACGCGTGGTGGCGAATCTTTACGAAAAGCTCGGAGCGTTCCGCATCATCAACGGCTATGGACTGTTCCGTGTAATGACGAAGGATCGCTCGGAAATCATCCTTGAAGGCAGCTCCGATGGGATTGATTGGCTGCCTTACGAGTTCAAATGGAAACCCGGCGACATAAAACGCGCGCC
>DASXYB010000008.1:0-3436 GCA_036502745.1 Candidatus Udaeobacter sp. | reverse complement strand
GCATTATCGATCTTGGTTTACCTCGCGTTTCTTTGGTTGGCGAGCCGTTGGAATCAACAATCCAGTGCGCAAGGAATTATCTATTCCATTCTCACGGGAATCTGCGTAGGTGCAGGAACAATTGCGTTCTTCCTGCTGTTTCAACGAGGCGGTCCGCTGTCTTCCGTTCCTAATATTCTGGCCGGTGGCGCCGCGATCATGGCCGTCGCTGGCATCTTGTTTTTCCGCGAACCGCTATCCTGGCAGCGAATCGTTGGTATTGCTTTTGCTCTCATCGGTTTGTTTCTGCTGCACAAATAGAATCGCGGCTCACGAAATGATCTCCGCAGGCTTACCCGGTATTTAAGAGCTACAAACGCGAATCATTCGATCTGATAACAGCGAACTTCCGCTTGTTGTGAGCCTCGATGCGGGACAGCGACGAATAAAACGTCGCGTTCCGAAACAAAAAGTCCGGTACGCGCGCCATCCGCGGCACCGATCGTGGTTGAGACTCTATAGGTATTTGGATTGATTTGGTCGATGACGTCGATTTTTCCCGCACCGCAGATCGCGTATACACGCTGGCGTTTCGCATCGTAGAAGAGATCGTCACAATCGCCGGAGATATCGGTCTTTGCAACAACATCGCCCGAATCTGTGTTGAGCACGACAAGCCTCGGTGGATTGCGGCAGCCGACAAATAATCGATGATCCGTTTCATCAAGTGCCATGGGAAAATTCGTGAACGCCAGATCTGTTTTCCACGTCGCGACTACCTTGCCTTTATCGCGATCGACTACCGCGACATGATGCGAGTTGGGAACATTGACGAAAATTCGACTTCCCTTTTTCTCCAGCTGAAAAGCTTCGGGATGTGCGCTGAGTTTAATGGAGCCGACCTGTTTCCCGTCGGATGCGTTAACAACAGCAATGCCTCCACTGCCGAATCCGACATAGATTTTCTTTCTCGTTTCATCATAACGAACATTGTCGGCGTCATCTTCAAAACGCAGTTCCCCGACAGCCTGGAATGATTTTCCATCGTAGATATTGCAAACACCGCCTTTGTCATTGGCAACAAACAAACGATTCAATTCCGGGGCGTATCCGACTCCCTGCGGTGCGCCGAGACCGGTGATCGAGTGGACTCGTTCGCCCTGACGCAAATCGAGCACCTCGACGGTGTTATTGCCGAGCGCACAAACAAACAATCTTTCGCCGGTCGGATCGAACGCGAAATGGTCGATGCGTCCTTCGACACCCGGCAATGGAATCGTTTGCTTCAATTTCAGTGGCGCTGCGCTCTGTGCAGCGATCGTGGCGATGCCTGTGAAACAAAGCGCCACGCAAGCTATCTTGCTCGACAAAGGCGCGCTCAATTTTGCGCCGGGGAACTGACTCCAAGCAGTCCACCAATCAGAAATCCGCCTTTGACAGCTTGGGCCAGGTCCTTGGCCGTGCCTCTCCCCCAATAGTGGAAAAACATGATACGCGGCTCCTCATGCGTCATGTGTTGATGAATGGCGACGATGTTGATCTTATCTTTGAGCAAGGCTTTTAAAACCGGTTGTAGTTCATCTTCTGTGACAGCGAAGTCTCCATCAACCACAGCGTTGTCGTCGTTGCCCCCGAACGCTGCCCACGTGTTTACGCCCATGTCCTTGCCGATCTTTAGGCCATGCATTGTTGCAGGTCTGCCGAACGTGAACTTGACCATTCCATCCTTCGATTCTCCGTTCGCTCCAAAGATTTCGTTTAGAGGAGCAGCATTGATCGAACTTTTCTCGGGCAAGCGCGCTGCGCCGAAGGAGTCCTTCGGATTCGGAGTGGCCGCGCGAATTTGTTTGGCGGCGTCGTAGACTTTTCTGACAGCAGTGGCCAGCTTATCGACTGCGGCTTCTCCTTCGATGTGCATGAAATAGACCTTGGGATGATCGAAGAAGAAATGGTTATGAAGCGCCGTGACGTTAAGACCATTGTCGAGCGCAGCGGACATTGCGGCGTTGACTTCGTCTTCAAACAGAACCGTATCGCCCATCACCATCGCTCCATCTTTTGTCGGGGTGAATGCGGCCCACGTGCCAAGGCCCATGAATGGCGGCATCGTCCATCCGTCCACGACCACCTTCACGTCGTTGCGAGGAAAGGTGACTTTGTAGACGCCTTCCTTTTCGTTCATTTTTCGCTTTAACCCGGTGAACTGATCGATGCGCGCCGTGTCCAAGCTCGCTGCGGAAAGCAGGCCACTTAGCGCGGTGAAAATTGCAGCAGCAATTACCGTCGATTTCATAATTTGTATTCCTTCAATGGCTGGCTTCCTTCGACGAGCGGAACTTAATGTGATGGCAGACACGTTTTTTGTGTTGCGACAATAACTCGAAACCGCATGAAGATCGACGATCAAAGGGCAGCGGCATAGCTGTCTTGCGTTGAGCCGTGAATAACCAAGACAACGCGACCCCAGATGACCGAATGCCGTCGTGGCGCGAAGTGTTTTTGTATTTTCTGTTCCTTGGCTTCGTCAACATCGGCGGGCCGGTTGCACAGATCACGATGATGTTCAATCACATGGTGGAGAAGCGCCGATGGCTCTCCAGAGATCGCTTCATCAAAATCATGGCTTTCTGCCACATGCTTCCCGGCCCGGAAGCGCTGCAGCTGGCGATCTATATTGGTTACCTGAAACGCAAAATATGGGGCGGCGTGTTGGCCGGTGTTACTTTCATTATACCAGGCGCAGTCGCCATGATTGTTCTGAGCTGGCTATATGTTAATTATGGCAAGCTTCCTCAGGTAACGGACGCTCTCTACGTGCTGAAGCCGGCTGTGCTCGGCATCATCGCCGCCGGGATTATCAAACTCGGGCGCGCTTCGATCAGAAACGTGTTCCTTGCGATTCTGCTGGTTGCCGCTTTTGCAGGAATGCGTTTTGCGGGAATCAACTTTCTGCTGATTCTTCTGTTAGCCGGAACCCTGAACCTAATCATGGAGCGCGGGTCTGCGGTGCTAAAAAGGAATGCGTCAATCTTGCCGGTGATGCTCGTTGGAACTAGTGCGCTGATTCCATTCAGCGACTCGCGTCTATTCCAAATCGCCTGGCTGTTTTTCAAGACAGGACTGCTGAGCTTTGGCGGCGCGTACGCTTCGCTTGTTTTCGTGCAGCGCGGCGCTGTTGCGCAATATCATTGGCTGTCCGACGGACAATTGCTCGATGGTGTTGCGCTAAGTGTAGCAACGCCGGGGCCGTTCATGTTATTCACCACGTTCGTCGGTTATGTCGGCGGTGGAATTCCTGGTGCGGCTCTCGCCACTTTTTTTGTATTCTTACCATCCTTTGTTTTCGTGCTCGCCGGCGCGCACTACATCGAAAAAGTCCGCGAAAACCGCGCACTTCAGGCATTCCTAGCGGGCGTGAGTGCCGCAGTTGTTGGTGTTATCGCAGTCGTGTCGCTCG
>DASXYB010000007.1:0-5649 GCA_036502745.1 Candidatus Udaeobacter sp. | reverse complement strand
ATTTCAGTTCGGCCTTTGTTGCGAAGCCAACTGGCCGCAGTGTCAAAAAGCGCAGCCGCTACGTCGTGATCGTCAATGCACTCGAACAGACCGAAACAGCCGACGTTGGTTTGGTGCACCGAATTGTAATTCGGGTCATCGCTAGCCATGATTCGGCCGACGATTTTGTCGTTTTTCCGCGCGATGAATAACGCGGCGTCGCCATGCCTGTAAAACGGATGCCGCTTGCGATCCAGAAACGCTTTACGTTCGATGATCAGTGGCGGTACCCACGCTGGATCGTTCGTATAAATTTGCCACTGGAATTTGATGAAGTCATCGCGCTCTCGGCGCGAGGTCACCTTTGAAACTTCGATATTCAACACGAATGTGAAAGCTAAGTGGAATGCCGCACCGCTACGAGTTGCTCCAGGGATTCAGCCATTTTTTCCTGACGCACGATCAGGTAAACGAACAACAGATTCAGCGGGATAAGCTCGAACCAAAAGTAATAAATCGGCTGGCCGAGAAACAGCAGAAGAAATAAAACCAGCATCCGCGTGTTGGTCATTAACAGACGCCACCATTTGAGCATGTGGCCGGCAGCGTTTCGATAGCGCTGTTGCAGCCAGCCCGGGATTTGGCCGTGGAACACTGTGTTTGCGGTCTCTCGCAGCCTTTTGAGACGGGGCGCGAGCATTTCCTGTTGCAGAGTGAAATTCAAATAGAGCGCGAGAAGAAGCTTGTCCCATGCTCGATGTCTCCAGCTCAACTTTCGATAGTCAGAGCGCAGTGCGGAGGAGGAATCTATTCCGTTGCGTGCTCCGCCCTCAAAGTAGAGGAATGCGGTACGATAATAATCAGCTGCTGCCCCCTGCAGCGCGTGACTGATCGCCGCGCCGAACGCTAAAAGCCAGATCGCCAGTGACGCACCTGCAAACGCACCGCGAAGCGTCAAATGAATGTAAACGCTCGCGAATACCAAATGATCGGCAACGCTGTCAATGATGCGGCCTTTGCGGCTTGCCTGGTGAGTCAACCGCGCAAGCTGACCATCCGCATTATCGAGCGTATTCGCGCAGACATGCAGCACCATGCCCGCGATGTTGATGCCGAGATTTCGGTAAAAATAAAGATGTCCGGCAATGACACCGCAGAGACCCCCCAGCAGACTGACGCCCGCCGGCGTCACCTTGAGCTGCGCGAAAAATTCGGCTAGTCGAAACCCCAGCCGCCGGTAGAAATAAACGTCGAGAGCGCCCTCCACTTCACGCGCTTTGTAAGTGGCTGCGATGCGGGAATGAGGTGTCTCTACCTGCTGAGACATCATCAGGCGCTTTGCTTTTGCAACAACGCGGGAACGAGAGTGTCCTCGAGAATATTCAGCGCCTCATCCAAATCCGCGCGAGTATGTTTGGCTGTGACACACGCGCGGAAACAGATCCGATTTTGCGGGACGGCCGGGTAATCCACCGGCGCAACCCAAAGACCGCGACGCCGCAGCTCGTGCCCAAGCCGGTACATCAGCTCGCGATCACCAATCACAATTGGCATCACGTAGGTTGTCGATGCTCCCGTGTCGAATCCGAGCTTGTCGAGCTGAGCGTGGAAGTACTCGGCGTTTTCCCAAAGCTTCGCGCGCAATTCAGACTGCCTCGTGCCGAGTTCCAGTGCTTTAAGAATTGCCGCAATGACGACCGGCGGTAGCGCGCACGAATATACGTACGGATGCGCATAGAAACGCAAATATTGCAGCGTTTCCTTGGAACCGGCAACGAAACCGCCCAAGGCTCCGAACGCTTTCGAAAATGTGCCATACACCAGCGGGAAGCGGTCCTCGACGCCGAAGTGCTCCGCAGCTCCCCGGCCATGTTGGCCGCAGCCGAGAATCGAATGCGCTTCGTCGATGAAAACACTCGCGCCATGGGCGTCCGCCACATCAAGCACCTCTTGTAGATTTCCAAAATCGCCATCCATCGAATAAATGCCTTCGACCACCACGAGTTGGCGCCGGCCTTTCTGCCGAGCCAATGCCACGTCGAGCGAAGCGGGATCGTTATGCTCGAATTTTTCAGTGCGACACCGCGATAATATCGCGCCGTCACGAAGACTCAGGTGGGATCGATTGTCGAGAATGGCGACATCGCTTTTGCGCAACAGCCCAGAGATCGTGCCAAGCGCGCCGCCAAATCCGCTGTTGAAAAGCATGGCGTCCTCGCGATCGAGAAATTTCGCGACACGCCGTTCGAGTTCGCGGTGGAGATCAGTCATGCCCGAAAGCATGGGAGAACCGCATGCGCCCATGCCATGGGTGCGCAGCGCCTCATGCGCGGCAGCAAGCACGTCGGGGTGGTTGGCAAGACCGAGATAATTGTACGAGCAGAGGTTGATCACTGACCGCGGTTTCCCGGCATAGGTGATCGTGGTGCGGGCGTCTGCAGTCGAGAGAAGCTCGGGCTCGTATAATTCAACGGCCCACGCGCCGAGCTGCATCCAGTTTGTAAAGCTCTGTGGGGGTTGCAGCGGGTCGTCGCTTTCGCCTCCCAGGAAATTACTCAAACTAAATTTTGCCGGATCAACGTTCATAGAGCCTCAGACTCTGTTTGACGCGCAACCGCCCGCACAGGCGGTGTTTCCCAAGCAAAACTGACAATTTTCTCCTTCACTAAGATTCCTTACGAGTTTCTCCACTGCTTCCACAGATCGTGGAGTTTCGTATCGGGGCAGCAATGTAGGGGCTTTCGGATTTCAGGACAAGGGTTTTAGTACAGCCCTGACCCGTCCAGTTCGAGCAACATATACGGCGATACGAACGCGACCGTTACCGGCGGGTCGTCCTGAAGACGTAGTCCCACAATGGCGAGCTAATGCCGTACCCCACCTGATCATCTTTGTAGTGATGGCGAAGATGATACTGCTTCAGCCACAGCAATACGCCGCGTTTCATCAAAAAATGATGTGTCGCATAATGGAGCATGTCGTAACAGAGATAGCCAAACACCAATCCGGCGAACGCACTGGACGCAAAGCGTCCGAAGATTAGCAGGAACACGCCGTAAAAAAGAACTGCGAGCGGCACACTAATACTCGGCGGCATAACAAGCCTTTTCCCATCGTTTGGATAATCGTGATGCACGCCGTGAATGATGTAGTGAAGCCGTTTCCCGACGCGCGTTTTCGGTTCGTAATGGAAAATGTATCGGTGAATCAGATATTCGAGCAGCGTCCAGAGGAGCATACCGAGCAGGAAAAATCCCACGACAACAAACACCGGGAATCCTTGCCTCCAAAGTGCCACGTAAAGCATAAAACCGACGACAGGCAGGTAGAGAATCAATGGAATCGCTGGATGTACGCGCGAAAAGAATTCCATGAAATCACTGTCGAACATCCGGACCGTTTCGTTCTTGGTCGAAACGTAGAGGGGCGGCTTGGTAACCGACGCTGTCTGGTGCAATTGATCCGCCATGGCTAAAAGCTAATGGGCCGGGCACTCAGATCAAGGTTGCCCGCGCGGCGGTTTACCATCTGTGAAGCGGTGTGTGGCTCGTCCGGTTCGGTTCGCTCGACTCGCGAATAGAGGCTGTATCGCCTGTCGAAAATAAACTGAAAGAGCAGCCGACTCCACGAGGAGTGATATTTCAGATTGTTGTAAAACTCCGGCGCCATGGCGCGCAGCTTCGGCAGATTGTTCCACGGGATCGACGGTAAATCGTGGTGCTCATTGTGATAACCCATGTTCAGCGCCACCAGATTGATCGGCCCATAGTAACTGAACGTCTCCTGGTCGAAGTCATAGGTGTAATGCTCCTGAATCCAGCGTGCACCCACCGGGTGCAACCCGATGGAAAACAAAAACGCGAACACCAAATAAAAAAAACCAGGCCAACCGCAGAAATAAACGATTGCGACATCATACGCGGCTGCGCATGCAAGATTGATTGAGAACCACCGGTCCCACATCCTGATCGCTTTGAGTCGAGGCGGACGCGTTATCTGAAAAAATGGAAACAGCATCAGCCAAATCGCTTTCCGGTACCATGAGTTGCCCACCAAGCGGGCCTCCCAATGGTTCGCCAGGTCTGCGTCCCATTCGTAGTCGCCCTGATGAGAATGATGTTTCAAGTGAAAAACACGAAAGCCCATCGCGCCGGGCGCGAGGTTTGGAAGGTCGGCGATGATGGCGACCATTTTGTTCCAGCTCGGGCTCCGGAAAATCAGGTTGTGCGTCGCATCGTGAATGATGACGTAGTTGGCATGATTGCCGAACGCGCCGACGCAAAAGGCGATCAGCATACTGACCCACCAATAGCCGAAGCCGAACTGGCCCATGCCGAACGCGATTGCTGTCTGCATCACCAGAATCGAGACCGCGATCAGCGCAGTCCACGGATTGCGCACCATTAACTCGCGAACCTCGGGATGCGCTTTCATGATCGCGCGTGCCCGGCCGGGGTGCGGCTGTTCAGATTCAGACTGGTAAAAAGCGACCTGCATCGGCCCCCAAAGTATTGCATCGAAGCCGCATCCTCAATCGCGCTTTTCGCAATCTGAAACCGGTCGCGTTGAGGGTCTCGGCGTGTTTATGCTTCAGTTGTGTGCACCGGATTCGCCGCCAATATGAAGGTCGCACGATTTCCACGTTCTCGCTTCCGATCGAGGTTGCGCCTCATAATCGCATCGGCGTATCTGCTGCCGCTAAGTGCCCTGTTCGCCTCCGAGCCGCTGGCTAAGGGCATCCAGGACAACTCGTTTTTCATCGAAGAGGCGTACAATCAGGAGCCGGGCGTCGTTCAGCACATATTCAACCTCGCAATCGATTTCACCAATGGTTCGCGTGAGATCGCACCAAGTTTTACTCAGGAATGGCCGGTTTTCAGTCAGACTTACCAGTTCTCTTACACGATTCCGTACATCTTTACGGAAGACGATAACAGTATGGAAGACATGCGGCTCAACTACCGTCTGCAGGCATTTATGGAAGGCAATTATACGCCGGCGTTCGCGCCCCGTTTATCGCTTGTGCTTCCGATCGGTGATAGCGACAAGGGCTTCGGCACTGGCGTGGTGGGTTATGAGTTCAATCTTCCATTCAGCAAGATAGTCAGCGACCGCTGGACCCTGCATTTTAACGCCGGAATGTCAGTGTTTCCGAACGCGCACCAGAGCCGACACCTAACAAATTACAATGTCGGCGCGAGCGCGATTTACGCTGTCAGCAGGGATTTCAATCTTATGCTCGAAACGGTGGCAGGCTGGAACGAAGACATTGCCGAAGACGTCTTCGCATTTGAGGCGACCGTCGAACGCAGCACGACTGCGATCATTTCTCCTGGTGTGCGTTACGCCTTCAACTTGCCTAACGAGGCGCAACTCGTCATCGGCGCTGCGCTGCCCATCGGTTTCACCTCAGATTCCCCCGATTGGGGCATGTTTTTTTACTGCTCATTCGAGCATCCATTCGTACGGACCGAACGTCGCCTAACAAAATAACAAGCGCTGTTCATAGTCAGCGACAGAAATATTGATGGGTCTTTTTCAGTGCCGGGTACCCATATCCGGAAAGAAAAAGGGACAGCGACTGAGGCCTGCTAGCAATCAGGTATGTAAGGCGAAGCCTGATATGAGAATTAGGCCGCGCCTGACTAGACAGATTCGTACGGGTTTCTT
>DASXYB010000006.1:0-4654 GCA_036502745.1 Candidatus Udaeobacter sp. | reverse complement strand
AGGTCCGGCGGTTCATCATCGAAACCAAGCAACGATCCGACCCATAGATAACGATCGATGGCATGAACATCGAGCGTCGGGATGGGAATGCGGTGCGTGTACGCCATCCACGAACCTTCACGGGCGCCACGCCAGCCGCGGTTCGGAACGTTCTTGAGATCGTGCTCGGCAGAAATTGTGCGCGAAAATTTGATGGGCCGATCAAACCCGATGCGCACTCGCGCGCCGCTGATGAGCGCGAACAAAGCCGAACGCACCTGGCCATGCATGTCGACCACCAGATCGTATTTTGCGCTCCTGATTTGTTTCAGCAGATCGAAGAAGGCGAGCACCGCGTGCCATTTCTGACCGGGCTTCAAGAAATCGCGACGCGCAAAGAGAACCACACTCGAGAGTGCGGGATGATGACGAATGACCTCCGCGTTCTCCGGTGTAATTAGCCAGTCGATGCGCGCCCCCGGGTAACGCGCGCGAAGCTTTACCAGCACTGGGATCGTATGCACAACATCGCCGAGCGCCGACGGTTTGATCAGCAGAATGCGCGAGAACTCGGCGGATTGCAGCCCCGACGCGTGCGGTGGCTCTGTCTCTGTTCGTTCGACCTGAGTGCTCAATTTTAAGGAAGATAAATCAACACCAGTGTCGTTGCCGCTAAATTTCGGAGCGGCCACAAGAAGCGGCTGCGTTTTGCTGTTCGTTGAGGTTCTTTGTTTGCCCTAACAGCGGATCCTTCTGACGACGGCCCGCGCCCTTCGGGCCGTTTGCGGCTGCAGAGGAAGCCATGCTGCTTTCATACGCGACGAGGGCGTCGCGTCTCCATTTTTCTTCGTGAGAAACAACCTCGCTTGCGTACTTAAGCCGCCTTCTTCTCGCCCGACAACGCGCCGCGGAGTTTTTTCATCCACGCAGACAAGCGATGGCGATTTTGCTCTCGGCGCACCACAGCATCGTCGGTGACCCAGTTAAACTGAATCACGCGGCGCGGCCCTGAGAACGGCTTGTGGCCGTGCCACGAATTATTGCTGCGACGGAACGCCAACAAGGTTCCTTCGGTTGGCGGAACTTCGAGAAGCATGTCATCGAGATTGCTTCCGGAGCGGAGCAATCGAAGCTGGCCACCGGGCGACTCCCATCCGGCATTCATATAGATCAGGATCGTGATGATTTTCGTCTCCGAGTCCGTGTGGATTTTGCCGTCTTTTTCGCTGCAGCGGCCGCGCACCGTGATCATGTCGGGCCGGTTCGTCAGATCGACGCCGAACTTTTCCTCGAACGCCTTGCGAAAATCATCGCTGCGCATTTCCCCGACCAGCTTTGCAAATGCAGAGCCGTAAGTAACCTCACGCAGAGGAAAGCTGCCGGGCCGATCGACTTCGGGATAATCGTTATGTATCGCCGCGCGGGCATCGGCCTTCACAAATTCCGGAACAATCAAAAATTCGAACGGCTCGCGGGTAAGCGATGTGCCGCGGAATCTTTCCAAATCGAGCATCGAAATCATCATGCGACGCTACATACGGACGCCGGAACCGCCAGATGGAATTTCGCGTTGGAGACTTGGAGACGGCCGCCCTCGGGCCGTTCTGGCCGCTGTGTTGCGGTGCGGGGGCGCACCGGCTCCATTCGACGTGCTACTGCAATGCTACGCGGAAGAGAGTCGCGATTATGCGAGTGCCGGCGACGAACGTGCCACGTAACGTGCCTGAAACTTTCGATTCGCCACCCGTTCGGCAGCGGTGATTCACTGGGATTTCCAGGATGCGGAGGCGTGCCCGCGCAGCCTTCATCTGCATCTCCAAATTCCAGCCATAAGTTTCCTCGCGCATATCAAGTTTCGCGAGCGCATCATGTCGGATAGCGCGGAACGGGCACATGTCGGTGTAACGAACACCGTAGAGGAGTTGCATAATCCATCCGGCGATTCGCCCTGATAAAATTTGTTGGAAATTCATGCTGCCGGTTTCGCGCTGGCCGCGCGTGCGCGAGCCGATTACAAAATTGTGCGTCCCTCTTGCGATCGGCTCGACGAGCTGCGGTATGAACGCTGGGATATCGCTGCCATCACCATCTAGAAACAGTACGATGTCACATTCCGACGAGACGGACCGCGCGCCTGCAGCGCACGCTCGTCCGTAACCTCGCGGCGCACTTATGACGCGCGCTCCGGCTTCACGCGCCCGTTCGGCTGTGCGATCGGTGCTGCCGTTATCAACGACAATCACTTCAAACGGCACACCCGTTGCGAAACATTCGCGAACTACCTCCGCGATGGGTTCCTCCTCGTTTAACGCAGGGATAACAACGGACACTTTGCTCATCGCAAGACCAGCCACGCACTTGTGAAGTAAATCACGAGCGCGATGAAGTCGGCCAATGCTAGGGTGACAGGCCCAGCGGCAATTTTGGGGTCGAGGTTGAACCGATGGAGAAGCGAAGGCACAGCCAGGCCCAGCGCACATGCCGTGACTAGCGAGAGCGCAATGCTTCCTCCGATTACAGCTGCCGCACGCAGATCATTGCGCCATACCCAGGCGATGACGCAGACAACGAACCCGCACGAAAGAGCGAGAAGCACTGCCGTTGCGAGTTCGCGCCGGAATGCCGCGGTGAGCCAATCCCATGTCACATTGACTGAGCGCAACGCATGAATCGTCACGCTCATTGATTGCATGCTCACGCTTTCGTTTAACCCCAGAACCATTGTGAGAAAAAACGCAATGATCAGAGTGCCCGCCAGTGTTGCCTCGAAAAAGCCGGCCAGAATAGCCGACAACGTTCCGCCTGTCACCGTCACGAGCAGCCAGGGGAAGCGAAATCGAAAAGCGCGCCAGGCCGATGCTCCACGGAGTTGTTCGAGCCGAAAACCAAGAGCCTCAAAAAACTCCGGACCGATCGGCACAGCCTCGCGGTTACGCGATTCGTCCCCAGCGTCGCCTGCTTCCAAAATTTCCTCGGCAAACAAGCTCGCATCGATGATTCCAACCACGCGCCGTTGTTCGTCCACCACTGGGAAAGCAAGAAATTTGTAAAGCACGAAGAACTCGCACGCGTCGAGCACGGTTGCCTTCGCCGGAACGGCCACGACGCGTCGCACCATCACTTCGCGCAGCGCGGTTTCCAGTGGCGCAGTAAGCAACCGCCGGGTCGGCACGACGCCTACCAGTCGCTTTTCTTGGTCCACCGCATAAAAATAAATTACGCGCTCACCGACACCCTCGCGCCGGATTCGCTCCAGCGCTTCGCCGACCGACATGTCCGCGTCCAGTAACGGAAAATCTTTGCGCGCATGTTGAAGGACCGGTGTGTTGAGATCTGGAATCGCGCTGGCAAGATTCATCTGGCCACGCGATGAACAATGCCTTTGTTCTTCAAGATCTCGCTGGCTTCGCTGAAGTAATCGCGAATGTCCGACTGCTTTCTGATCCAGTCGATATAACGCGAGATCCCTTCGCCGAGATCGAACATCGGTTTATAACCGGCGGACCGCGCCAGCGTGGTATCACTAGTGAGATGGCGCATTTCGCCGGGGCGAAATTCGCCATTAATGTCAGGCGCGATGTCGATCTTCAGAATGTCAGCAAGTTGTTCCGCGATTTCGCGAATCGGTGTGCCGCAAGCGCTGCCGATGTTTACGGGCAACCCATCGAGCTCGTCGGTTTCGGCGGCGAGCAAATTCGCCCGCGCAATATCTTCAACGAAGGAAAAATCTCGGGTTTGCTCACCGTCTTCGTAAAGCACCGGCGGCAAATTGTTCAGCAGACGCGTGCAAAAAATTGCAATCACGCCGGTGTATGGATTGAAGATCGATTGGCGAGGTCCGTACGTGCAGGAGTAACGCAGAGCGACCGCGGGAATGCCGATCTGCTTTCCCCAGAGCAGCACGAGCCGCTCCTGGTCAACTTTCGTTAGCCCATAAACGGTTTCACCACCAATTGGCGCGTTCTCCGGCGTGGGCACACTTTTTGTGATCGCTCCGCAAATTGGGCAGTGCACCTGCCAATCACCGCGGCGCAATTGCTCGATCGGGCGCACGCTTGGAAACACCAACCTGTGCTTCGGACATTCGCCCGCACCTTCGCTGTAAACGGCTTGCGAGCTGGCAACGACGATCTTTTTGATCGGTAAGCTTTGTTCTCGGATTACTTCTAGCATCTGTGCCGTGCCAAGCGAGTTCACGTGCACATACTTCGCGATCTCCGGCATATAACCGCCGTATGCGGCCTGATGAAAAACAACGTCCATCCCATCGAGCGCGGCAGTAATGTCATCGCGGTTGCGCATGTCTCCCTGGATGAATTCCGCCTTGGGATTTATCCACGCCGGCTTTCCGCGCCGATGCGTCTGTGGTTCGAGATTATCCAGCGCGCGAACCTGCCATCCTTCACGCACGAGAAGATCGACAACATGCGAGCCGATCAGACCCGCGGCGCCAGTGACGAGTGCGCGTTTCATTTGAATCCTTATTACATTCGGCGCTCGCCGAGGCGAGCGCCGCTAAAACAATTTGTTTCGTTCGACCAAGGTCGCGAGAAATCTCCTGGTGTACGGAGCGATATCTGCCTCTTTCGTGTCGGCAAGTAATTCGTCGCACAAACGGCGCAAGCTCGCAGCATCATCGACATCATACCCGGGCGGCAGAAGTTTCACTTCGAGT
>DASXYB010000005.1:0-16633 GCA_036502745.1 Candidatus Udaeobacter sp. | reverse complement strand
AGGGTGTTGATCGGCTACTCGCGGTGGGTGGCACCTACAGCTGGCAGCCCGGTCGTTTTCATAATCTGGAAGGCAGCAAATACATCGTAGATCCAAGTGGCCGCGATGCGCACGGCTTCGTCACCGGCAAAGAAGTTGCCTGGGCCATCAGTCGCGCGATGGCGTAGCTGCAGCATTCCGCGACATGCAAAAGCCAACGCTGTTCATTGGCTCCTCATCGGAGGGATTGGCGACGGCGCGCGCAATCAAGGAGCAACTCGATTCGGAGCTGGATGTGACACTTTGGAATGAAGGCGTCTTTAAGCTGAATACCAGCACGCTGGAATCATTGCTACGCGTTGCCAACTTCTTTGATTTTGCCGTGCTCGTAATGACGCCGGACGATGTTGTGACAAGTCGAGGGAAGAAAAAATCTGCGCCGCGCGATAACGTTGTTTTCGAACATGGGTTGTTCCTCGGAAGACTGGGACCGAGCCGCGCGTTCATAGTGTGCGAAGAACAAACAAAGGTCCTTTCCGATTACGCCGGCATTACCATTGCGCTATATCGGAAACGCGACGACGGCAATCTTGTGGCTGCTGTCGGCACGGCCTGCAATCAAATCCGAAGAGCCATTGAAGAGGAACAAAAGCAGCCCGAGATCGGGGTGCTTCCGTCGACAGCGCTGGCCGTTGGTTACTTTGAAAATTTTGTGACGAAAGTTGTGCCCGCTCTTTGCGATAAACGCGAGCTGGCCATGAAGCGAAAGGTTAAGGACCGCAAAGGCGCTGAAAGCGTGGAGCGCACATCACTGGCGTACGATTCCTTTGTGCTCCACATCGTCATCCCGGACAAGCTTTCCGAAATTACAAAAGGCAGTTTGCAGTCGAACGTGCGCACCCTGGTGCAGATCGCGATCGAAACGCCATTTCGCGATTTTCCGTTTTACATCCGGGCGAAAGATTACAATGGGAAACCGAAACGTGCATTATCCGCATTCGATATTCCGACTACACTTCTGGCCTCCCGTAACGCCATTGAGCTGATCCTTGGCGGTCGCTCAGTTGGCCTAACGACAGATCAGGAACAATTGGAACAACGCGAAATTCGAAACTTCGCGCGCACCTTACGGCTCCTGATCAATAAGGAATACGGGCAGGACACTCCGTGCGTGAAGATTGATAACATGGAGTATCTGAAATCGGTCTAGCTGCGCAACTGCCGTCCCGAACAGCCCCGCGCGAGCAGCTCCTTCGTAGGGAAATTGCCTCATGACTGTGCTCCAGGTCCTCTCATCGACAACAGGCTATTTTCAGAAACGCCACATCGACAGTCCGCGTTTGAACGCCGAGCATTTATTGGCGCACGTACTTAACCGGAAACGGATGGGGTTATATTTGGACTTTGAGCGCCAAGTGCGGGAATCAGAGCTTGCACCGTTGCGAGAATTGGTGAAGCGCCGCGGCTTAGGCGAACCACTTCAACATCTGCTCGGCACGGTCGAGTTTTGCGGGCGCAGTTTTCGTTGCGATACACGCGCCTTGGTGCCGCGACCTGAAACCGAGCAACTCGTTGAGTTGCTGATTTCGCACTTCAAATCCGAAATTGCATATTCGCGCATAGTCGATGTTGGAACCGGCAGCGGCGTGATTGCACTCACTCTCGCTGCGGAATTTCCAAAAGCCGAGATCGTCGGGGCCGACATTTCGGACGATGCTCTCATGCTCGCCCGGGACAATGCCGAGCGACTCGGCCTGCCCAATGGTGTCCGGTTCCTGCGAGGCAACTTGCTTGAAAATGTGCAACCAGAGTTCGATCTGATCGTCGCGAATCTTCCGTACGTTTCGACCGAAGACCGGCAGAATCTTTCTCGCGAAGTCTTGCACGATCCCGAAGTGGCGCTTTTCGCGGGCGCGCACGGGGATGAGCTTATCGGGCAATTGATCGCGCAGGCACCCACGTGGCTTCGCGCCGGCGGGATGCTGGCGCTGGAGATTGGGATCGGCCAAAGCGAAGCGCTTGTGGCAATGTTAGCGGAGAAAAATTATCGCGACATTTTGACAGAAAAGGATTACTCGGGAGTGATACGTTTCTTATTCGCGAGGTATGGATAAAATTCTGGTTCACGGTGGCCGGCGGCTTTCCGGTTCTATTAAGGTCAGCGGCTCGAAAAACTCCTCGCTACCGATCCTCGCGGCGACATTGTTGACTCGAGAGCCTTGTATCGTTCACGGCGTCCCCGACTTGAGCGACACAAATTACATGCTCCAAATTCTTGCTCATCTCGGTGCGCAAGTGGAACGCGCGAGCGGCACGGTGACTGTGACCGCTGCGAAGATCCACTCTGTTGCGCCTTACGATGTCGTCCGGAAAATGCGCGCGTCGGTTTGTGTTTTGGGACCATTGCTCGGCAGGTGCAAGGAAGCCAGCGTTGCGTTGCCCGGCGGCTGTGTCATTGGGGATCGGCCGATTGATCTGCATCTGAAAGGCTTTGAAGCGCTCGGCTCGGCGGTGCGCGTGGAAGGCGGCGATATCAAGGTTTTTGCGCCTAAGCTGGCTGGGGCACAAATCGACATGAACGGAAAATTCGGACCGACTGTGCTCGGCACAGACAATGTCATGATGGCAGCTGTGTTAGCCGACGGGGTGACTGTTATTGAAGGAGCAGCATGCGAGCCCGAGGTCGTTGACCTAGCAAACTTTCTTAACGAAATGGGCGCAAAGATCGAAGGCGCCGGGACAGATCGAATTACCGTCGAAGGGGTCCCTGAATTGCACGGCGCAGAACACCGCGTAATTCCGGACCGAATTGAAGCCGGCACGTTTCTGGTGGCAGGTGCAATTGCAGGAGATGGAGTGACGGTGAAACGGGTTGAGCCGGAACACATGCGTGCAGTCACCGATTCGCTCGCAAAGTGTGGTTACGCCGTGGACGTCGCAGGCGATTCCATTTCCGTGTTACCCAATGGCGAAGCGAACGCGTTGGAAATCGTTACTGAGCCCTATCCAGGTTTTCCGACCGACATGCAGGCGCAAATGTGCGCGTTACTTTCGACGAACAGAGGAACGAGTTTAGTTACCGAAAATGTTTTTCCGCAGCGTTATATGCATGTGGCCGAGTTAAAACGGATGGGAGCCAAGGTCCGGCTGGAGGGGGCCACAGCGATGATTGAAGGAGTGGACAGCCTTCTCGGCGCGCCAGTGATGGCAAGCGACCTGCGCGCATCTGCTGCGCTAGTATTAGCCGGACTGAAAGCAGACGGCGTCACGGAGGTCAGCCGCGTGTACCACATCGACCGCGGCTATGAACATCTTGACGAGAAACTGCAGGAACTCGGCGCGCATATCGAGCGGGTGAAGGCAGAATAGCGCGTATCTTTTCTGCCTCTTCTACTGGCGAGCAGCATGTCCTTGAGCGAAAGGTTGCATATGGATTTACAACCGCCGCCGACTCCATCCACTTCCTCTAATGTTCGAACCTGGTGCGTTCTTTGCCACGCCAGCGCATTGCTCGGATTGTTCTTTCACTTTCTGGGTCATATTCTGGGCCCGCTTGCCGTCTGGCTGATAAAACGCGGCGACTCGCCTGAAATCGATGCGCACGGGAAGGAATCGCTGAATTTCCAGATCTCGATGCTGATTTACGACGCGATTGCCGCGATTCTTTGCATCTTCCTGATTGGGATTCCAATCTTGATAGCGCTCTGGGTGTTGAACACCGTGCTCGTCATCATCGCATCGGTTAAAGCCAGCGAAGGAAAGTTCTATCAGTATCCTTTCACGATCTGGCTAATTAAGTGAGACATTGTTGGCGCTGCTCACTTCGCCAGTCTTCGCAACGTTTTTAGATTTTTCACGTCTTCGGCGAGGTCTTTCTCTTTTGGTGTTTCCAGCACTTTCGGGATTTTGCGGAACCGCGAGCTTCGCATGATGAAGCGGAAAGCGCCGAGACCAATCCGACCTTTGCCAATATGTTCGTGTCGATCTACTCGCGAACCGCGGTGTGTCTTCGAATCGTTTACGTGAATCGCAACGACACGGTTGCGACCGATGACGCGATCCAATTCGTGAAATGTTTTCTTCGCGGCTGATTCGCTGCCGATGTCGTAACCCGCGGCGAACAGATGCGCGGTATCGAGGCATACACACAATCGCTCGGGCTCGCGCACGTTCGCGATGATGTGCGCGAGGTGCTCGAATCGATGCCCAATGCACGAACCCTGGCCGGCTGTAATCTCCAGCGCAATTCTCGTTTTCACTTTTGGAATTTTCCGAAACACCTCGTCGACGGAATCAGCGATCTTTTTCAAACCTGCTTCTTCGCCCGCGCCAACGTGCGCACCGGGATGCAACACCAAAAACGGGAGTTCAAGTTGATCTGCGCGCACCAGTTCTTCGGCAAGCGCGCGAATGGAATTGGCGTGAAATTGCGGATTGGTCGCAGCGAGGTTGATCAGGTAATTGGCATGTCCGAACACCGACAACAATTCACCGCGTTGAACGTGATTCAGAAACGCGCGGATTTCCTCAGCAGTTAGCGGTCTGGCGAACCACTGCATGTTATTTTTCACAAACACTTGCATCGCCGTGCAGCCGATCGATCGCGCGCGGTCAATAGCCAGGCTCGCGCCGCCGCGGATGGACATGTGCGCGCCTAGTAGAATTTGCGAATTGCGATTTCCGATCTGCGATTTGGTAGTGTCCCGCGTCATTGCTGCCAATCGAAATTCGCAAATCGGAAATCTAAAATCTCTTCGGGTGCCAATCAGGCTTTTTGAGGGTTCCTTCGCCGGCGTATTCGAAAAGTTTATACATCGGCATGAGCACTATGCCCGGCCCTTTCATATCCAGTCGCAGATTGAAATCGAGTTTATCATCGAGAAAATGAATGTCTCCGTTGCCGAGCATACTGAAGAGAGAGCCACCGGCCTCGAAATCCTCGGTGTGAATGATGCCGTTCCCTACAGTGAAGTCAGCGTTTGCCTTACGGGCGATGGTATATCCGCTGCCGGGCACGATGTGGTTCAAAATTCCGGACAGCGGCCCAAAAATCGGTATGGCGAAAACGTCCCCGTTACTTACTTCAACTTTTCCTTTGCCTCGCATAGTGCGCCAATCATTGCCCATGCCGTTGAACTCATACGTGCCGCGTAACAGGCCCTGAGCAGTCTTGTAGTTGAAGTACAAGTCAGTCAGCCGCGGGAAATTGATTTCGTTTAACGATACGGTGGCGCGATAGCGCGGATCGTTTCGCGCCAGCGAGATGTCAGCGTTCCCGCGCAGCGTGCCGGCGAGGAGATCCGCGCGAACATCAGTAATTTGCAAGCGATCATTCGTGAAAAGTAATCGCGCCGAGACATGATCGAACGGTAGAGTTTTACCTAGGAAGACATACTCCATTCCGCTTGAGCCATCGACCTTGATCTCCAGCCGTGTGTTCTTACCGCCTCGGAACTGATAAACACCGGTGGCGACGACATTTGGTGGGCGCCGGAATTTGTAAGGAGCAATAGTTTTAGAGGTCTTGGGATCAATCCAGAAAATTACTTCTGCCGGATATAACGAACTGCGGATATTCGAGATCCGCACCTCGTGCTTTTTGAAGTCGTACGTGAAACTGCCGGAACCGGTGCCTTCGTCGCGCGTGACCTGAATATCTTCGCAAGCGAGCGCACCATCCGCGAAATGAATTCGCGCGTTAGCGCCGTTCATCCATGTTCCGTGAAATCGTGTGGACCCCAGAGCAATTGTGCCGTCGCCCTGCCAACTCTCCGGATTGCGATTTGTGCCGCGAATTGCCATCCGAATTGCAGGCGAACGTTGCCACTGCCATTCGCGCAGAAACTCGCTGGTCTGCGCGGGCATGAGCGGGCGCACTGCCTCCGGCGATATGGTGCTCTCAACGTTTATGCGCAAATCGTCGGGCGCGTCGAAGAGATCCGCTCTGAGTTGCTCGGTCTGATGACGCACGCGCAGCTCTCGAACAAAAGTGCGCTCGCCGTCCCACGAAAAATCCGCGGTAAGCTCGGAGAACGGCACCTTTTTGTACGTGAACTGACCAAAGGCAGCATGTCCGATGATGTCCGATTGGAATTGCTCGGCGCCCAGGTTAAACGAGCCGGTGATTTCGAGGAGAGGCGGCGACTGAAATTGTACGTCTGCCATCGATTCACCAACGCCGAATGCGTCAAGCAATCCCTTTAAGTTCAGCGTGCTGTGAATCTGGAATTTGGCGAGATTGGATTGTCGATTCCAATCGCCGCGGCCGGCGAAGGCGCCTTTCCCGTCGCTCCATTCACAATGCCCGACATCCAATCGCTGATTGTTCCATTCGGCCGCGGCGGATAAATAATTAATTTCGTAGTTACCTCGCTCCAGTCGGTCGCCGCGCAGCGTCGCCTCCACCCTGGCGTTTTCCAGCTCTGCCATGTCTCCGCTGAACTTCAATTGCAAAGAAGGAGGCCCTGCGGGAAAACTGAACTTTTGCAGTTCGGTCACGATGCGCTGGGCAAGCGACAATCGCTTCTGCCATTCTTCCGATGTGAGTGACGCCGATGGCTGGTAATCGGCGCGCTTGATTAATTGTCCTCTCGCTGAAAGTCGAATCCCACAAAAGATTCCTTCCGCCTGACTGACGTAAATCTGTTCGGGCGGAAAATAAATGTGCGCGCGGAGGTTAGTCAGTTGCGCGCGGCTGGCTTTTCCTTCGGCGGTCTTGATTGGAAATGTGATCTGCGCGTCGCGTACGTCCAGCGCGTTAAGAAAGGGTTCATGATGGATCAGCGCTGCGTAATTAATATCAAGAGAGACTTCGCTGATGAGGGCCAGGGTGTTTTCGCGGTTTCTGTAATCGAAAATCCTTACGTTTTTAGCGACCAGACCGCGGAACGGGTCCAGCGTTAGGCGTCCGATCTGAGCTTCAACGCCGCGTTTGTGCAGCTCTTCGACGACCCGCGATCGCCATTCGCGGCCAAATCCCCGTCGTGCCAGATAATAACCGCCACCGGAGATTACAACGATGGCGAAAAGAATTGACAGACGAATTGCAATTGCAACAACGCGGCGCGTCCGCTGCAATCGTGGCGTTTGCGCGGAATGAGGGAGTTGGGATTCTTCGAAAGCAACAGGCATGGGCGATGAGGCATTAAGCCGTTGAAGCGTGCCGGGGATAGGCCAATTTACCGGCTTAACGGTTCAGCCGCTTCAATGTGATTTCAACTTCCGACCTGCCCGCTCTCAACGCGACGCTTAATCTCGTGAGCACAATTTTTATTTCCGCAGGTTGGTACTTCATCCGGCGCGGCGCGTGGCGCCGTCACATGTCATGTATGATCGTAGCTCTCCTTTCGTCTGTTTGTTTTCTGATCGGCTACATCACTTATCATGCACGGGTTGGAGAGAAGTCTTCCGGATATACCGGCTGGATTGCGCGAGTTTACTTTCCAATGCTGGCTACGCACGTTCTGCTCGCATTTGTGACGCTGCCGTTGGTCGTTTTCACACTTGTTCCGGTTTTTCGTCGCAGATGGGACCGGCACAAGCGCATCGCACGTTGGACGATCCCGATCTGGCTGTACGTGTCGGTTACCGGAGTCATAGTTTACTTAATGCTGTACCAATGGTTTCCACCACCCGCTCATTAGCGGTGTAGCGTCCGCTGTCCTCAGCAGACCACCGCCAAATCGCTGCGATCTCAAAATGTTGCGCTCAACAGCGATTTGATGTTTGATCAGGGCGATATGCCGCCGCGCACGGAGGAGAGTTTATGGTGACCGTTGCCACGTTTAATGAGCCCGCCAAAGCGCGCCAGCTGAAAGGGCGTTTTCAGGATTCAGGAATTAAGGCCGACGTTCACAATGAGGGGCCGATGCAGCAGTTCGGCTTCATGTCTAAGCCGCAAGCGAACGCCAAGGTCATGGTTGAGGACAACGATTTCGAGAAGGCGCAAAGTTTGATGATCGAATGGGAATCGACTGATCCAGACATCTCTGCTGCACTGATTCGCTGCCCACAATGCAACTCTTCAAATATCGAGTACCCGCAGATGACGCGGAAATTTTTGACGCCCGCTCTAGTCGGCGTGCTTTGCGCGCTGAAAATTATACCGAAAGAATTTTACTGCCAGGATTGCCATTTTACCTGGACGAACCGGGAAGAGCCTACAATTGGACGCCTTTGGCATCGGTTCTTTCCTGGAAGCGAAGCCGAACAGGGCTAATACGCTGAGCCGTTGAACCGTTGAAGCGTGCTATGGCGCGGTGACTTGGCGTTTCAACGTTTCAACGGTTCAACGCGCTAACTGAATTCAGATCATGAAATGGCTTTTCGTCCTACTTTTGGCACTGGCGATCTTCGGCGGAGCTGCCTGGTTCGGTTACAACACCTTCGTCAAAGAAGAGATTGAAGTGCAAAAGGAGCAAAGGGGTGAAGTCACTCCGCCGCCTGCGGTGGACGTCAGCCTGCCGGAATTCGAGGCGGCGGTTAAACTTCGTCAGGATGGAAAACTCGCCGAAGCGCGTGATGCCCTTGTCGCTGTAATGCAAAAATATCCCGCCGGGAAACATCTTGAAGAAGCTCGGGACATACTGGGCGAAGTGAACACCACAATTTTGCTGTCGCGTCAGCCATCTCCAGAAAAGACCGAATACATTGTGAAACCCGGAGACGTGCTGGCGAAGATTGCGCGCAAGCTGAAGACGACGCCCGAGATGATCATGCGCATGAATAACATGAGCGGCACCATGTTGCGGATTGGCGACAAGCTGCTGATCTCACATCCCGATTTCTCCATGGTAATCCAGCGCAAAGCGAACCTGGTTGTGCTGTTGAACCACGGCGCGTTTTTCAAGCAATATCACGTGCGCGAGGCAAAGCTGCCGCAGAAACAGCCGGCCAAAATCCAGGCGAAAGTTGCCGAAACGATGGCTTGGAAAGGTGGCAAACGCGTTGGTCTCGGTAGCAAGGAGTACCTGGCCAGCACAAAATGGATCAGGCTTGCCGGCGCACCAGCTTATACGTTGTATGCGGTTCCGGATGTGTCGCACCCCAATCTCGATCAACCGCCTCCACCGACGGGTCTGGGTCTCGCCGCGGTTGATCTCGAGGAGCTGAGTACGCTTGTAAACAAAACTACCTCCGTGACGATCAGAGACTGACATTGTTGAGGTGTTCAACCGTGATGCATCAAAGCGTTTTCCTTGTTTGTCATATTGAGCGGAGCGAAACATCTCTGATATCGGCTTGCAGCAGGTCAGCGTCCACGAATAGTCAGAGATTCTTCGCTTCGCTCAGAATGACAAAAGAACGGGTCCGGCTTTAACGGTGTAACAATCATGGAATGGCAACCGCTCGATTTTGAAAAGCCGATGTTTGAATTGGAACGGCGGCTGCAGGATTTAAAAAGTCATTCCACGAAGCACGATGTCGATCTCGGTTCTGCGGTGAAAGAACTTGAGGCAAAACTCCGGGAAATGCGCCGTCACGTTTACGACAATTTGACGGCCTGGCAGCGGGTCCAAATCGCGCGGCACACTCAAAGGCCGTTCGCGCTCGATTACATCCAACGTTGCTTTACGAATTGGGTTGAATTGCACGGCGACCGCCGCTTTGGCGACGATCGCGCAATGCCATGCGGAATGGCGATGCTCGGCAGCCAGCGTTGTATCGTTATTACTCACCAAAAGGGGCGCAATACCAAGGAAAACGTGATGCGCAACTTCGGATGCGCCCATCCCGAGGGCTACCGCAAGGCGCTGCGCTTGATGCGTCTCGGCGAAAAATTCGGGATGCCGGTGATTTCTCTCATCGATACACCCGGCGCTTTTCCAGGCATCGGATCGGAGGAGCGCCACATTTCTGAGGCGATCGCTGTGAATCTTCGTGAGATGATGAAGCTGCGCGTTCCCGTCATTGCAGCAGTGATCGGTGAAGGCGGCTCGGGCGGCGCGCTCGGGATCGGAGTCGCAGATCACGTTTTGATTTTCGAGAACGCGTACTACTCAGT
Organism: Candidatus Udaeobacter sp.; assembly: GCA_036502745.1. Taxonomy (GTDB): domain Bacteria; phylum Verrucomicrobiota; class Verrucomicrobiia; order Chthoniobacterales; family UBA10450; genus Udaeobacter. The sequence continues at coordinate 6,651 of DASXYB010000005.1, read as the reverse complement.
GATTAGTCCGGAAGCCTGCTCGGCGATTTTGTGGAGAGATCGGCGACACGCTGCTGAAGCCGCTGAGGCGCTCAAATTGACGGCGCAGAATCTTTTGAGGCTTGAGGTAGTTGATGAAATCATTGCTGAGCCGGAGGGCGGCGCACACCGCAATTATGATTCAGCGGCGGCGAATCTTGGAGAAGCGCTACGCCGGAGCTTGGAGCAAATCTCGCAGATTCCAGTTGCGGAATTGCTGGAGAGACGATATCAGAAATTTCGCCGTTTGGGTGTGTTTTCGGAAGGAAAAACGGTCACGACCCCGGCTCGCGTTTAATGTGATGTTCGGGACCTGGGGCAAATCGATCGGGGCTTCGTGGCTGGCTGTTTTTGCGGCTGTCGCATTCGCGCGCGCCGACCTCGCGCCGTCGGAATTCCGTTTTGATCGCGACACGTTCGCTTTCGCTAATCAAACCGTGTTCGAATATCACCAGGGACACGCTTCTTTGCGGAAAGCGTCAGCGATAAAGAAGGACGCATATAATCGTCACTGCTTTGTGATGTCCCGCACGGCCGCCCAATTCAAGAAATTTGCGCGGTTCGACGCGCGAAGTACTCCTTTGGATGACGCATCGCTGGCCGCTCGCGTTCGCGATATAACACGCCAGCCCGCGTGGTCGCAGCCATTGGCGGAAAATCAACGAATTGTCTTTCCGGGGTACAAGGACCTGAAGGAAATGAGCAAGGCTCGTCGCGAAGTCGTGCAATTAAGCATCGGACATGGCTGGCCAAGTTATTTTCGAGTCAGCAATGCCCGGATGATGTTTCAAGACGGTAAAGGATACCAGGAAAAGACTCACGCCCGGTTGAATGCGGGGTTGGCGCACGGCGAGTTGTTCGTCGCATTTCTTACAACGTATCCCCGGTTCACCATCAATCACTCCGTTTTGGTTTATAAGCTGAAATCTTCGGCCCCGAATCCCGGGGTTGATCGCTATCTGGTATACGATCCAAACCATCCGGAGTCGCCGCGGGAGCTTACCTGGTCGGCGCACGATCGTGCTTTCTCCTATCAAAAGGACTGGGATTTTGTAGGCGGCTTTGTTCGCGTTTATCAGGTTTACGGCAAACCGCTGCAGTAGACGCGATTCTTTTAGCGACAACTCGATGCCAGAGAATCCGTCTCCGCCAAGACCAACTCCGCCGCCTCCTTTACCTCCACCGGAACCGTTGCCACCGAATCCATCGGCGACATCAGCGCTTGCGAAGCTCCAGGCGTTGCAGCGTGAGCAACGCACGTGCGGCATCTCAGCCTCGAGGCTTCCCACAGGGAAGCGGCTACAGTTTCATTTTGATCGCGGAAACAAAAAGCGTAGCGCGGGTTCGACCCTCGCTGCCCAGGCTCCTTCGCTGTGATCGCCGTGGTCGGCTTCCATGTAAAGAAGGTCCTTGCCCGGTTTCCAGCCTTTCTCGACGAGTCGTTTGCATAGTTCGCGAGTTTGTTCCCAGCCCGGCTCGGCTGTGCCGGTGTCGACCCAAATTTTCAGCGGCGGCTTTCGTTTAATAGAATCGACGAGCCTGTAAATAGCGAAATCATCCCACCAGATGGAGGGCGACATCACCATGAGCCGTCGGAATGCGTCCGGGTTTAAAATTCCAATCGCGAGCGTCACAAGACCACCGAGAGAAGATCCGCCCAAGCCGGTGAATTCCGGGTCAGGTTTCGTCCGGTATTTCCCGTCAATGTAAGGTTTGAGTTCTTCCATGAGAAAATGTCCGTAGAGACGCGCTAGACCGCGGCTGCGTTTTTTCCGTCTTCCCTTTGCGTCGATCACTCCCGGCGTGGGCGTATATTCATGGACCCGATCTTCGCCAATGTTCGCAACTGCCACGACAATGACCGGCTCAATAATTTTAGTGCGGATGAGGCGTTCGGAGGTCTCGTCGACGCCCCATTCCACCCCGGCAAACGAAGTTGCGGCGTCGAAGACGTTCTGTCCGTCGTGCAAATACAAAACAGGATAATGTGTTCGCGAAAATCGACGGTAGCCCGGCGGCAGATACACCCAAATATCGCGTCGGTTTCCGAGAATTCTGGACCGAAACGCGCGGTGCAATTTAATGTTTCCGGTCAGCGTATGTTTGGGCATTGAATCGAAACGCTTCGTTGAAAAAGAAAACTATCGCAAGTCCTTATAGCGTTGTCGTTCGGTTGCTCCGCGGGATTCCTCGACTACGCTTCGCTCCACTCGGAATGACACAAATAATATGAAAATCGTGATCGCCGCCACTGGTGCCAGCGGATCGATCTATCTGCAACGTTTGCTAGAGCAAATCGATTGCGCGACGCACGACGTGCATCTCGTGATGAGTGCATATGCGAGAGCGGTTGCGAAGCAGGAGCTGGATGATTTAAGAATTCCTGCGGAAGTGTCGCACCATTCTGAAAGTGATATGAACGTGCCATTTGTGAGCGGCTCGGCGCGTTTTGACGCGATGGTGATCGTTCCTTGTTCCATGGCCACGCTGGGGCGAATCGCTTCCGGTTCGAGCGACAGCGTTGTCTTGCGCGCCGCCGATGTGTTCCTGAAGGAACGACGAAAATTGATTCTCGTTCCCCGCGAAACACCTTGGAATCTGATTCATGGCCGCAACGTCGTCACTTTACTAGAAGCTGGCGCGATCGTTCTCCCAGCGGTTCCTTCTTTTTATAGTCGGCCCGATTCTCTCATCGCCGTCGTCGACACAGTAGTTTGGCGCATTCTCGATCAAATTGGGTTGCCCAATCCGGGAGCATATCGCTGGGGTGAAAAGGGGTCGGCGGAAACGTTGCGCAAAAAGAGTTGAAGATCGAAGGCAGGGTTGCGCGATGGTTGATCGCATTCGGAGTTTGTTTGTTGCGGGTGTGGGAGCGTACGCTGCGCTATGAGATTGACGATCGCGCGTGCATTCTGGGGAAACCTGTAACGGAAAATTATATCGGCGCGCTCTGGCATAACCGGTTGCTAATTTTCCCCTTGGTTTTGCGACGCTTTTTTCCAAATCGTCCCGGAGCGGCGCTGATCAGCGCCAGCCGCGATGGCGATCTGCTGACAGACGCCATTCACCGTTTTAGTTACGATGTGGTTCGTGGATCGAGCTCGCGGCTCGGCGCGAGCGCAATTCTTCAGCTTACTCAGCAGCTTGCTTCAGGCCGCGATGTGGTCATTACGCCGGATGGCCCGCGCGGACCGGTTTACGAGTTAGGGCCCGGGATAGTCTTTCTCGCGCAGAAATCAGGTGCGTCGGTGTTGCCGATGAATCTTGAATATTCGCGCTGCTGGCGCTTGGGAAGCTGGGATCGCTTTATCATCCCGCAACCATTTTCTAAAGTGCGGGTGCTAATTAGCCGACCGCTTCGCGTCAACTCGACGAGTACACCGGAAGAATTCGAGGCCGAACGCTTTCGCGTGCAGAACGCGATGATGTCACTTGTTGAAATGCGCTGAGTCTTCGTCATCCTGAGCGCAGCGAATCGGAATCGAAGAATCCCGTGATCGAGGTTTTGCGTTTTGCAAAGGAATTCCTCGACTCCGCTCGAATGACAAGAACAAGCTATGCCAAAACTTATCGATGGCCGCGCTGTCGCGGAAAAAGTTTACAGTGATCTTCGCCGTGATATTGCAGAACTGAAGGCACGAGGAGTGACCCCGGGCCTTGCTGTGGTCCTCGTCGGAGACAATCCCGCTTCGCGCGCCTACGTGCGTTCGAAAGACAAAATGTGCCGTGAGCTAGGCTTGCACTCCGTAAAACTGGAGCTGTCCGCTTCAACCACGCAGACTGAACTGCTGGCGCGCGTCGAAGAACTCAACCGCGACCCGAGTATTCACGGCATCCTCGTTCAGTCGCCGCCGCCTGAGCAAATCGACGAAGCGGCAATCGTGCGCGCGCTGGACCCGCGGAAGGATGTGGACGGATTTCACTCGGAAAATGTTGCCAAGCTCGTGCTTGAGGACGCTAGCGGATTTGTGCCGTGCACGCCGCTCGGCGTGCAGCGTTTGCTTCTGGAAAGCGACGTCGAGATTAACGGCGCTCACGTTGTGGTCCTCGGCCGCAGCATGATTGTTGGCAAACCGTTAGCTCTACTGCTGATGCAGAAAAATAAAAACGGCAACGCGACGGTGACCGTCGTGCATTCGCGCAGCCGCAATCTTATGGAGATCACGCGTTCGGCCGACATTGTTATTGCGGCGATTGGACGAGCAGAATTCCTGAAAGCCGATCACATTCGTGAGGGCGCTGTTGTGATTGACGTGGGAATTAATCGCGTTGAAGACGCCGCAAGGGAGCGTGGCTATCGGCTAGTCGGCGACGTTTCCTTTGAAGAGGTGTCAAAAAAGGCACGCGCGATCACACCTGTGCCCGGAGGCGTCGGGCCAATGACCATTGCGATGTTGATGGCGAATACAGTGAAAGCGGCGAAGCAAAGCTTTTCTGGATAACGCATTCGCCATTCTGTTGTCCTGTAGGGGGAGCTGACAGCTTCCCAACAAGTGGTCACTCCGGGAAACTGTCAGTTTCCCCTACAGTTTTCCGACGATCTTTCCGGTCAAAAACTTCATAATTTCGGGATTAATTCGCGCGGCATGAACGAATAGGGAGCCGAGTTGCGGCCGCAAGACCGCCGCGCGTGCAAGGCGATTAATCCATAAACGTCCGCTATATATTTGGGCATAAGCGCGACCAAATTCGCGCAACACCGAGTTCCGATCATGGCCGCCAAGAATTTTTGGGACCGCGTTTGCGGCTAATTCGCCCGAGCGCATCGCGTAATAAATTCCTTCGCCTGTGAACGGTTCGACCACGCGCGCAGCATCGCCGATGAAGAAAAGATTTTCATGAGCGGAGACAATGGGCGAACGCGTTAACGGTGTGATCGTGCGCCAGGGTTGCTTCGCAGGAAGATTAAATTCGCGCTCCGCCCATTTGCGTAGCGTCGAAATTGTCGGTGGCGTGCCGACGAGGCAGAGATTCAATTCGGTCTCGTTTACTGAAGCCTGACCCGAATAACCTTCGCGGAGAAATTGTAAAACGATGCGATTCCCAAACCCTCGCGGCAGCGGAATATGCGCCTGTAGCGCCACACGTTCGCGCGCAGGTCGCGGCAACAAATTACACAAATGCGCAACTGTGGAGTTGCGTCCATCCGCACCGACTAGTATTCGAGCCTGAAAGAAATCACCGGAAACAGTCTCAATGTTCCAGTAGTCGTTCCTGCTTAACGCCGTCACGGTGGTTTGTTCGTGGACGTCGGCGCCGAGCTCGCGAGCGCGTCTTAAAAGCAGGTCGTCAAAGAGGCTGCGTTTCACCGAGATCTCGCCATCAGCGCCCGATGGAAGATCGACAGTCACCCCGCGCCGGTTGATCGAGATGAACTCGACCGAAGACAATTTCGAATGCGGCAAATCCCGTACTCGCTCCGCGACTTCCAGTCGCTCCAGCACGGGCCAGCACGACGGATTCAAACAGTCGCCACACACTTTTTCGCGCGGAAATTTTTCCCTGTCGAATACGAGACATTCCAAACCTGCCATCGCGCAAAACGCGGCGCAGCTCGACCCGGCAGGCCCGCCGCCAACAATTGCAACATCAAAAAGCTGCATGGAATTATTGAACTGTGAAAACAGTGCTGGCGCGCGATTAATCAGAGAGGACACTAATTCGCATGGGCTGGTCGATCCCAATCCTTCGGGTTGCTGGAATCCAATTGCGGATTCACATCACGTTTCTGCTCCTGATCGCGTGGATCGCATTTGCCTATTATACGCAGGGTGGCTCGTCAGCAGCGGTCGGCGGAGTCTTGTTCATTCTGTTGTTGTTTACATGCGTGGTGTTGCACGAATTCGGGCATGCTTTAGCGGGGAAAGCTTTCGGAATTAACACGCCTGACATCACGCTCTTGCCCATCGGAGGTGTGGCGCGATTGGAACGTATTCCGGACGAGCCGGTGCAGGAACTGGTCATCGCGGCAGCAGGTCCGGCTGTGACCGCACTGATCGCGCTCGGTGCGTTCATCGGCGGTGGTTCATGGGATTATCCGCCAAACACCGAGACCAGCATTCCTGATCTCCTGTTCACGATGAACGTTGTGTTGCTTTTGTTTAACTTGCTGCCGGCCTTTCCCATGGATGGCGGCCGGGTTTTACGCGCGCTGCTCGCCACGCGTATGAGTTATGTGCGCGCGACACAGGTCGCGGCGACTGTTGGACAGGGATTTGCGTTCCTGTTCGGCTTCATCGGGTTGATCAATCCCAACTGGTTTATGTTAATCTTTGTTGCGCTATTCGTTTACATCGGCGCATCGCAAGAGGCAGCCCTCGCGCAGATGAAAGATGTCTCGCGCCGATTTCCGGTTTCCAGCGCAATGGTGCGCGAGTTCCGCACGCTGGCAGTAAATGCGACGCTCGAGGAAGCGGTGGATGCGTTGCTGGCGACTTCGCAGCATGATTTTCCGGTTATCGACGAAACGGGCAACGTCGCCGGTTTATTAACCCGTCACGATCTCATCCCGGCGTTACGCAAAAACGATCCCACGCTTCGTGTGGGCGACGTGATGCGACGAGACATTCCAACGATCACAACCGGCACACGGTTCGAGGATGCCTTTCGCATTATGCAGGAGTGCGATTGCCC
>DASXYB010000004.1:0-19827 GCA_036502745.1 Candidatus Udaeobacter sp. | reverse complement strand
AAACTGATCCAGCACACGACGTTTATGCCAACAGCGCCACCTCCATCTCGCGATGTCGCCTTGGAAACGCGTTTTTTTTGGGAGCGTTTCAAAAAGCCAATTATCTGGGCGGCGATTGTGGTCCTACTCGCGGCTACGGCGTTCACCGCCTATAGATTTTATTCCGATCGCCGTGCAGGCGCTGCATCAGCGGCATTGGCAAGCGCGAATAGCGCGCAAGAGTACGAACAGGTAATCGCTCATTATCCCGACACGCCTGCCGGTGCCGACGCATACATCTTGCTAGCCGAAGCGCAGCGGAAGGAAACGAAATTCACTGATGCAAACAAAACGCTCGAAACTTTCATAGCGAAATATCCCAAGCATGAGCTTGTGAGCACGGCGAAGATGGCGATCGCGGCTAATCTGGATTCGATGGGCAAAACGGATGAGGCATTGGCAATGTATCAACAGATCGCGTCGGCTTACCCCAACAGTTACACTGCGCCGCTCGCGATGCTTTCGCAGGTATACATTCTAAAGGCGAAAAATCGGAACGACGACGCACGGCGCATTTGCGAAACCGTGCTCACTCAATACCGAACCAGTTTTTGGGCGGGCGAGGCGATGCAGCAACTGCGCATACTAAAGCCCGTCACGACGTCGACGCCGCCACCGGCAGCCGCCCCAAACGTCCCGCCGATGTTGGCTCCTGCCGTGCCGGCACCGCAAGCTCCACCCGCGCCGAACCAGCCGCAGAGCATGCCATCACCAAAGAAGCCGTAGTGTAGGGCGCGTCGCGAACGCCCGAGGGATCGGTCGCTATCCGGTCGACTGCTGACGGGGCAGGGACAATGTTAGCGCTTGGAGAATTGGAAACGCTTCCGCGCGCCGGGTTGTCCCGATTTTTTTCGCTCTTTCATGCGCGGATCGCGACGCAGCAAGCCCTCCGCTTTCAGTGGGCCACGCAAATTTGCGTCGACTTGGAGAAGCGCTCGCGCGATCGCTAGTTGTGACGCGCCGGCCTGACCCATAACGCCTCCGCCGCTGGCATGAATGAACACGTCGTACGTGTTAACTGCTTTCGCATTCTGCAGAGGTTGTAACACCACGTTCTGCAACGGCACAGTCGGGAAATAATCTTCGAAGGTCCGGCCGTTAATATCAATTTTTCCGCTGCCCGCCATCATCCGGACGCTCGCGACTGACGTCTTGCGCCGCCCTGTGGCGATGAATTCCTCACTTTGTGGCATAGATCAGGTCCTCTAAAGTTTGACAGCTTCAGGTTGTTGCGCGGCGTGCGGATGCGAATCGCTGCGATACACCTTCAGCTTCCGATAGACGCTGCGACCAAGCCGATTGTGCGGAATCATTCCGCGGACGGCGCGTTCGACTAGCAATTCAGGATGGCGAGCGCGACGTGCCCGGGCACTCTCAGATTTATGTCCGCCGACGTAACCGGAAAAACTCATATAACTTTTCTGTTCTTCCTTCTTTCCAGTGAGCCGGACTTTTTCGGCATTGATGACGATGACGAAATCGCCTGTGTCGACATGTGGTGTAAAAATTGTCTTCTCTTTGCCACGCAGCAGATTAGCCGCTTTCACAGCAACTCTTCCGAGTACCTGGTCGCCGGCATCGATAAGCCACCACTTGCGCGGGACTTCGCTGGCTTTGGCAGAAAACGTTTTCATCTCTGGAAAAAGAGCACGGAAACTACGGGCGTGGCAAGGACCTGTCAACCTGAGTGTGACTGATTTACATCGACAATCGCTTCTTTCTTGCGCAAATCATACGCGATAAAAAAACACCTCTTGGCGACTGACACAGCCGCCCTACAATTACACGGCGTTTCTGTGAAACGCCAATTTTACAATGGCAACTTCACAACATCCAAAGACCGCGATCTCGCCGCCACGCGACGAAGATTTTCCGGAGTGGTACCAGCAGGTGGTTCGCGCCGCCGAATTGGCCGAGCCGTCGGACGTCCGCGGTTGCATGGTCATTCGTCCATGGGGCTACGGGATCTGGGAAAACATGCAACGGCAGCTCGACGCGCTAATTCGTGCCACCGGCCATCGCAACGCCTATTTTCCGTTGTTCATTCCGTTAAGTTATTTCGCCAGGGAAGCTGAGCACGTCGAAGGCTTCGCCAAAGAATGTGCCGTGGTTACGCATTACCGGCTAAAGCTGGATGAGGAAGCCGGGCTGGTGCCAGATCCTGAATCGAAATTAACCGAACCGCTTGTGGTTCGGCCGACGAGCGAGACGATCATCGGCGCGAGCTACGCGAAATGGGTGCAATCGTATCGTGATTTGCCGATCCTGATCAACCAGTGGTGCAACATCGTGCGCTGGGAAATGCGTACGCGATTGTTCCTGCGCACAACTGAGTTTCTGTGGCAGGAAGGCCATACGGTCCACGAAACCGAAGCGGAAGCGCGGGAAGAAACCAAGCGCATGCTCGGCATCTACGAAACCTTTGTGCGCGAACGTTGCGCGATTCCCGTATTCTCCGGTTTAAAATCCGACAGCGAAAAATTCCCTGGTGCGGTAGAAACGATGGCGGTCGAAGCAATGGTGCAGGACCGCAAAGCGATCCAGGCCGGCACATCGCATTTTCTCGGGCAGAATTTTGCCCGGGCCAGCGGAATTCAGTTCCAAACGCGTGAGGGAAAACAGGAATTTGGCTGGACGACGAGCTGGGGCATGACGACGCGTATGGTGGGCACAGTCGTGATGGCGCATGGTGACGATGACGGAGTTATTTTGCCGCCGCGCATCGCGCCGACGCACATCGTTATTCTGCCAATCACGACGAAGGAAGAGACGCGCGCGAAGGTTCTGGACACCTGCGACAGACTTGCCGCGGCCTTGCGTGCGAAAAGATTTCTCGATGACGTTGCGATCGAGGTTGAAGTCGATCGGCGCGATCTCGGCGGCGGAGTTAAGAATTGGGACTGGATTAAAAAAGGTGTGCCGCTACGAGTTGAAATTGGGCCGCGTGACCTCGAAAAGAACTCGGTCACAGTGAGCCGGCGCGATCAGCCGGTAAAGAACAAGGATTCGATGGCGATGGATGAATTCACCGCGCGTGCGCCAGAAATTCTTGTTTCGATTCAGGATTCGCTCTATGCGCGTGCGAAGGAATTCCGTGACGCGAACACACACCAGATAAATTCGAAGCAAGATTTCTACGACTTCTTTACCGCGAAGAACCGTTCGAAACCCGAAATCCACGGCGGCTTTGCACTCGCACACTGGAATGGGTCGCGTGAAATCGAGGAACAGATTAAGAACGATCTGAAAGTCACGATCCGCGTTATTCCGCTCGATGATTCTGCCGAGTCAGGTCAATGCATCTTTACCGGTGAACCGAGCGCGCGTCGCGCTGTTTGGGCGAAATCATACTAATCTTAAGAACGCAGACGACTCAAAGGGACGAGTTGACGGGAAGGCGGTGACTGGTTTATTTCCGCCCGCCGATGCAGTTAAGACTCTACAGCCGCGAATGGTGTTCCTGGTGTATCGATGCCAAGGATTATCTCTGCGAGAAAGGCTATTGCTTTCAGGAGATTGACGTTGGCAAAGATCGGCAGGCGTACGAAGAGATGAAGCATCTTTCCGATCAAACGTACGTGCCCACGTTTGTGGCGGGCGATAAAGTTTTGGCGAATTTTGACACGAATCAGCTACAAAAATTTCTGAACGAGCATCAGATCAATCCGTAGACGCGCTGTTCCGTGATGCTTTTCGGTCTCCTCATTACGCTCGGCGTAGCCGTGCTGAGCGTGGGTCTGCGCACGTTTCACAATTCGTATACGCAAAAGGCAGGAGCGCTGGGGATTCTCGCCGCCACTTTTCTTGGATTTTATTTTGCCACTGCCAATTGGGTGTGGGGTGTCGTCGCGGCTCTAGCCTGGCTGTTTCTGCCGTGGCTGGAAATTCTCACTCGAATCCGTGCGTTACGACTTCCAAAAGAAAAACAGCTTCGACCGAAAAGTCCGCCATCATCAGACACGTTCCCGGCCCTTAGCGAAATCACGCGGGAGATCGAAGAGGAAGGATTCGTTTACGTGAGTGATGCCGGCTGGGATTGGGAAGATTACCGGCAGTTTTTTCGCTTGTTCTACAGAGAAGAAGATCGTGCCCAGGCCGCTATCTGCCTGAACGAACAGCGTGATTTCTCGTTTTATTACCTGCGCATTTCATCGCGCACCAAGGACGGCGACGTTTGGACAACCTGGAATTATCCGTTGTCGTACGGCTTGAAAGTCTCTCCCGCGTTCCGGATCAATCGGCAACGGCCGGATCGATCTTTCTGGCAGCTTGATCAAACTCATCGCGAATTTTTGCGGCGAAATAAAGTTGATCCTGCGGACATCGAACCGCTCGATGAAGAGCAGATCCAGGCGGATATCGAACAAGATCTGCGCGACCAAATCGCGCATAACATTCACAAAGGCGTTCTCAAGCAGACCGCTACAGGCGACGTGAAATATTCCTGGCGCGGGATGATTTACCTTTGGTGCCAGTTTCTTGTCGATCTGGTGCGGCTATAGTTCGTTTCGAGTCATCCCGAGCAGAGCGAGGGATCTCACGATGGGGGCTTTTCGCGCGCGTTGCTCTAGAATTCTGCCATTACGTACACGTGAGATTCCTCTAATTTTTTGTGGCTCCCGAAGCTGACCCTGTTCATTTGAACTTGCGTGATCCAGCGCTTTGAAGGATCGTCCCCGCATGCTCACCGATAGGGAACGGAGCGTTCTTGATTTTATTCAGCGCGAGCAACGCGACAAAGGGATGACGCCGAGCACGCGCGAAATCCAAACTCATTTCAGATTCGCTAGCCAAACATCAGTGATGCAATATATCGCGGCGCTGGAGCGAAAAGGCTTTCTCAACCGGCACGCGCGCAAGGCTCGGGCGTTGATCACGCCGGCCATGAAGGTTCGGATTACCGACATTCCAATTTACGGTCAGATTCCCGCCGGAATGTCGGCATTGACTGAGCAGAGCATCGAAGGGCACGTGTCGCTGGACATGCACTCGGCAAATGTGTTGAAGAATCGAGGCACATTCGCGCTACGCGTGCGAGGTGACTCAATGATCGGCGCGCATATTGTCGATGGCGATATTGTGATCTTGGAAGATACAAAAGAAGTGCACGACGGCGATATCGTTGCGGCGTTGATCGACGGCGAAACGTCGTTGAAGCGTTATGTGGTGGAGCGCGGCCGCCCATATCTAAAGGCGGAAAATCCGCGTTATCCCGACTTGGTGCCGGCTCGCGAGCTTAAAATCCAAGGCGTGATGGTGTCACTGATCCGCAAACAAGAGCGGCGGAAAAAACATTGAGGCAAGCGGAAGAGTTAGAATGTTCACTTGAACATATTATGTAGACGCGCCATGTTGGTCGTCCATGGGTGCGAGCGGCAAAATTATCAATCTACGAAACCTGCTGGCGGAGCGTTTTCCTCATCCTTCACTTGCGACAGGGAAGCGCTTAATTACAGGCTTATCTTTTGTTGATCAATCGATCGGCGGCGGATTGCCGCGTGGCGCAATAACCGAATTGATCAGCCAGGGGACGAGCGCGGGAAGCGCATCGCTCATTCACGCGCTTATCCATTGCGCCTATTGTGATAATTATTTCCTCGCGTTGATTGATGGACGCGATTCATTTGACCCTTGCGGCTCGGCTAATCCGTGGTTGCAACGACTGCTTTGGGTCCGGTGCAGCAAAGCATCTGAAGCCGTTAAAGCGGCTGATCTGGTTTTGCGCGATGGTAATTTCCCGCTGGTAATTGTCGATCTGGTGCTGAACGCGCCGGAGGACTTGCGTAAAATTCCGCAAACGAATTGGTATCGGTTGCAACGGTTGGCTGAGGTGCAGCCCACGGCATGTCTGGTTCTCACGCGATATGAAATGGTTAATAGCGCGCAACTGAAACTGCTGCTCGAAAATTCGTGGGACATTCAAACTTTTGAAACCGACGACGCGTTTTCACGACTCCGAATTGTTGTGAAACGATGGCATCTCCAATCAGAAGTCCAAAGTCAGCAATCAGCGGTCAGTTAGAATGATGTTCGCGACGATTCATTTGCCGAATTTCTGTTTGCAGGCAGCCACGCGGCATCAGCCGGAACTCTGCGAAAAACCAGTAGCGTTGATTGAAGAACACGAAAAGAAACCGGTCGTCATTCAACTAAACGAAGCTGCAGAAAACGCCGGTATTCGAAAAGGAATGACGCCGAGCCAGGCGTTGGCGCGATCGTTGCAGGTGGTCATCAAAGTTCGCGCACTCACGCAGGAAAAATCGATGCAGGAAATTTTGGTTGGCTATGCGTTTACTCTTAGTCCTTTTGTGGAAGACACTGGGCCGGGTGTTTGCACAGTTCAGTTTACCGACTGCCGCAATTTGAGTGAGAAAGTGGGTCGCGTTATCGAGCAATTAACCAAATGCGAAATTCGCGCTCAAGCCGCGATTGCTCCGACGTCAGATAGCAGCTTTCTGGCAGCACATCTTGCCCGGCCTGTGTTGCAGATCGAGAACGCAAAAGAATTTCTCGCACCGCTCGCGATAGAAACTCTGGCGATGGCTGCTAGGTAGGTTAACCACTCGCCTCAGTGGTCTTTTTTATTTTCCCCGGCTTCTTCCGTCCGTTTCACGACGAATGATTTCACACGAGCATACTCTTTCTGAGCTCCGCTGATAAAATCGCGCGGCCCGTATTCGAACAACACCACAAAACAAAAAGTCAGCATTAGAAACAGGGCGACCCAAAAAAGGCCGCGCAGAAGCGCCATACCAAAACGTAACGGTTACATTACCGCTATCAACAGCCGGGAAAGCTACCGGGGAGTTGCAAGCTGTAGGGCGCGAGGATATATGAAATCCCTCGCGCTAAAACGGGTAGGTACCGAAGTGGCCAAACGGGGCAGACTGTAAATCTGCTGGCTTTACGCCTTCGCTGGTTCGAATCCAGCCCTGCCCAAGTTTGCGCAATGGAGGTGTAGCGAGCGCTGCCCTCATCGCAGAAAATTAAGTTGGCGGAAGCGCGAATCCGCTGAGACAGCGTATTCTGCAGCACCTGTTCGCAGCCAGCGCCTGCTGGCTAGTAGCCGCCGCCTCGTCGCTGGCCGCCACCGTCCCGGCGGCCGCCGCCGTATCCGCCACCGCCGTAACGTCCACCACCACCACCACCACCGCCACCCGGCGGCCGCTGCTCGCGCGGGCGCGCCTCATTCACAGTCATCGGTCGGCCATCCATGGTGTGGCCGTTGAATTTCGAGATGGCATTCTGCGCTTCCTCATCAGTACCCATGGTTACAAAGGCGAATCCACGTGATTTGCCAGTGAATCTGTCCTGCATAAGAGTCACTTCCTGCACAGCTCCCGCCTGCGAAAAAATCTCCTGCAGTTCGTTCTCCGTCGTGTTGAAGGGGAGATTGCCTACGTATAATTTGGTTCCCATCGAGTTTATTCTAGAAAAACGCAGCCAGGTAACTGTTTCCGCCTATCGGATTTCAAATCGCCATTGAATAAACTCAACTGACAATCCACCAACTTCCGGGCTTCCGTTTCCCGTTTCGCGGTCACTTGTAAAATGCTTCTTTTAAGAAAGCAATACAAATCAAGGTCAAATTTTGGCATCAGATAATGGCTCAAGCAGACAGGCGAGAAAGCACGAATAATCCAGCCCGTGTGGCAGTTACGGCGGCCGGTGTAATTAGCCCTCTAGGGTTTGGATTAGCCGAAACGCTCGAGTCGTTGCGCAACGCCCGGGACTGTGTGACTCCCGTCATGCGCTTTTCAGTCACGCAATGCCGGTGCAAGACTGCGGGTCAAGTGTCCGATTCGCGTCTACTTGCCTGCCATTCGCAAATAGCTCGTTCTGAACGTCTGCATCGCGCGTCGCACATGATGATTCAGGCGCTGCAAGAACTCCTGGCGCAACAGCCTGAATTTGAACCGCAGTTGACGGTAATTGGGACGACAAGCGGAGGCATGTCTTACGGCGAACGCTATTACCGCTCGTTAAAACGAGCAGGGGATCTGCGGAAAGCGCCGACATGGATCGCTAATTACCCGGCGCAAAAGCCAGTGATCGACGCGCAGACAGCCTTTGGAATTTCCGCGCCGTGTCACGTGATTGCGAATGCCTGCGCATCCGGCACGAATGCGATCGGTCACGCGTTTGAATGCGTACGCTCCGGTCGTTACCAACGCGTGTTAGCGGGCGGATACGACGCGCTCGCCGAAATGGTCTTCGTGGGCTTTGATTCGCTTCAGGCTTCAACGCCTGACAAATGCCGGCCCTTTGATCGCCAGCGTTCTGGTATGGTGCTGGGTGAAGGCGCCGCGGTTTTAGCCTTGGAAAATCTCGACTTTGCTCGTGAGCGCGACGCGCCTGTTCTCGCGGAAATCATTGGTTACGGCATTTCCACCGACAACTTTCACATTACGCAACCGGAGCCCTCGGGCATCGGAGCGCGAAAAGCAATGGAGCGGGCTCTCCAGAGCGCGCATGTCGCTGCCGACGACGTTGATTATATCAACGCGCACGGTACTGCCACGGTGTTCAACGATGCAACCGAGGGCAAGGCAATCAGCGCATTGTTCAATGGTGTTCCGGTGAGCTCAACCAAAAGCATGATGGGTCATTCGCTGGGCGCCGCGGGTGCCATCGAGGCGGTCGTTTGTTTGCTTGCGCTTCAACACGAATTTCTTCCGGCCAACATCAATTTCACCGCTCCAGATAACGATGTTGATCTCAACATCATTGCCAACGAAGGGCGACCAGCTGCGGTGAACATGGCGCTTTCGAACTCATTTGGATTCGGTGGAACGAATGCTTCACTGATAATGCGCAAGTTCAAAGCATGAGTTTGTCGATTGCCGGTATGGGGTGGGTTACTCCTCTCGGCACCGGCGTTGATTCCGTTTGGGAGCGATTGCTTCAGGGTGAAGAAGCGTCAGCGACGCCAATTTCCGAACAATTCGTCGATCGCGTTTACAACGTTTTTCGCGTACCTCAATCAGGGCTGAAGGGCGTTGCCCATCCGCGTCTTCGTCGCGCCAGTGCTATTTCGCGTTTCGCTGCAGTAGCTGGGTTGCACGCATTGGAATTTGCAGGATTAAAACTCGATTCGCAGAATGCTGAACGAATTGCGCTCATCTTCGCCATCTCGAATGGGGGCGTCGTTTACACGAAACGTTTTTACCATGAAATCGTCGGGACCGGCGCGCAGGCAGCCAGTCCGCTTCTGTTTCCGGAAACGGTGTTCAATGCGCCCGCAAGCCATCTTGCTGCGATGCTCGGGGTGACCGGCGCGACGTACACGCTGGTTGGTGACGGTGCAGTCGGCCTCGCAGCGATAACAATGGCCGAAGAATTGATGGCGAATGAGGCGCTGGACTATTGTCTGGTTGTCGGCACCGAAGAAATCGACTGGCTGTTATGCGATGCTTACCGCCGTTGGCGTTTGTTACGTGTGGCTCCGCCGATTGAGCCCTTCAGTGAACAGAACCGCGGAATGATTTTGAGCGAAGGCGCAGGAGCGATCGTTCTCGCACGCGATGGATTCGTCACCATCGAACGCGCGCATCTGGGCGGGCATTTTAAGAGACGAGCCGAAGCGACACAAACTTTGAAGCGCATCGTGTGTGATCTTTGCGAGGGAGAAATCGATTTTGTAATCTCGAGCGCGAACGGGACGTTCGTCGATCAAGCAGAATTCGAAGCGCTTCAGGAGGTCGTTCCAAATGCGATGGTTTATACAGGCAAACCTGCTTTGGGCGAAAGTGTTGGCGCTGCAGGGTTGTGGCAGATCATTCTGGCAGCCCAAGCACTCCGTTCAAAAGAGATTGCCCCTGTGCTTCACACGGAACACAGCGTCGGGTTACGGCTTTCACTTTCGCGCACGCCGATGCCTACGGCTCGGCGCGCCATCGTTTTGAGCTGCGGACTAAATCAGCAGGCGGCTGGTTTGCGAATTGCGATTCAGTGATACGTCGGTCGATCTCAGCCTGATCCAATTAATACCGAATCTTACTGGAATGGTGAAGGTTACATTTGAGTGTCATCGGCCGAAGTGAGCCAAAGTTTTTGGCGAATCCGCTTGCGTGCTGGGATAAACGTTCTTAATTAAGCGTCCATTTTCCCCGCGCCAGTCGATTAGATTGGCGCTTACAAGAGTCCCTATGGCCAAATTAAAGAAAAAGAGCAGTTCTGCAGCAAAGTCGGCGGTACGAAAGCCTCGGCCGACTGGCAAACTTCAGGCCAAGTCGAAAAATTCCGCTCATGAAAACAAGATCGCGCGCCGTTCGCCAAAAACCAACTTGGAACCTACCGAATCGCCCGCAGCAGTGCTGCTGGGATTAAATCATCGGGAAAAAAAGTTGGATCCGTTCGTTCGTAAACAAAAACAAAAACTGCTTCAGCTTCGCGATGCAGTGGTGGATTCGATGGCAGGGGTGGCCCAGGGCACCCTTCGCTCGCGTGCTGAAGGCAGCGAAGCCTCCGCTTTCGGAATGCATCAGGCCGACGCCGGATCGGACGCATACGATCGTGATTTTGCGCTGAGTCTCCTCTCACAAGAACAGGACGCACTTTACGAAATCGATGAGGCGCTCAAGCGCGTCGAGATGGGGACGTACGGGAAGTGCGAGATGTCCGGTAAACCTATTCCGCATGCACGCCTGGAGGCGATTCCCTTTGCGCGTTTCACCGTTGAGTGTCAGTCGCAGTTGGAAAAGCAGAGTAAAGCCACTCGAATTCGACCGTCAGTTACCTCTTTGTTTGGGTTGACGGAAGAGGAAGGCGGCGAATCCGAGGAAGAGGAAGCTGCTCCAACAGAAGTGAAGGAGTGATCGACGCGTATGGCTCAGGAGATTGTTACCTTGGAATGCACCGAAGCTAAAGCGCTTGGGAAGCCGGTTTCGCGTTACATGACGACACGTAATAAGAAAAGCCCGCGGACCCCGAATCGGCTGGAGAAGAAAAAATACAATCCCTTTTTGCGACGGCGCACCGTACACCGCGAGACCAAGTAATCAGCCATGCAGCCAAAAACTCCAAAACGCCGTTCCGCATTTCGCCGCGCCAATCGTCCCATGCCGAGGCGTAGGATCGATATTGCCATGGAGGCAATCGATTATAAAAATCCTGATCTTCTGAAGAAATTTGTGACCGAAAGCGGCAAAATTCTGCCTCGTCGCGTGACCGGCATGCCCGCGTACATGCACCGAAAAATCACCCGCGAAATCAAACGCAGCCGTTCCGTGCTATTGATGAAGTGACAAACGCGTCTGCGTTTGTCATCCTTAGCGTAGGTCTGGGCTTTGACTGCGAAATTCCTCGCTGCGCTTGCAATGACCCCGCGCAATTAGCGTCGCGAACCGCAGCCTTTACGCTTTCGGCGTCCGCTCGCCTTCCTCAATTAATTTCCAGAACTCGCGCGTCTCTCCCAATTGCGCGTCCTCGGAAACAGGCAGTTTACTGCGGAACAGAAAATCGCGAACCGTGTTTTTGTGCAAAACGCGATGCACTTTGACGCCTTCCTCAGTCCTGGCAAAATAAATGCGATAATTCTTCGCGCGGTAGCGGTAGAGCTTCTTCCCCTCGCGTTCGATTACGCCGAAGCGCTCGGAATCGACCTGATCCAAGTCTTGCGGCAAAATTTGAAACTCAGCCAGCAAATCAAGCTGCAGCCTTTTGGGTAAAGCCGAGATCTCGGCCGCGCTCAGCTCATTGAAAATGATTTGGAACATCATTTCGTAAACGGGTGAAGCGTTGAAGCGCTTTCAACCGAACTCGCGACTCTGATCCGCTTTAATATTTCAACTCTTCAACCGTTCAACGATTATCAAACATAAACGCGGCGCACCCGTGCGCCAATACGCGTAATAATTTCCCACGTGATCGTTCCAGCTTTTTCGCTCAATTCAGAGCAGGCAATTTCTTCGCTGCCGTCGCGGCCCATGAGAACGACATCGTCGCCTACCTCTACGTCTTGCAGCCCGCTCACATCGATCACCAGCAGGTCCATCGTCACCCGTCCCAGAAGAGGGCAGCGCTTTCCGCGCACCAGAACGCTGGCTCCACGATTGGAGAGATGCCACGGGTATCCGTCGGCATAACCGGCTGACAACGTTGCCACCCGCATATTTCGCGGCGCGATAAACGTGCGGCCATAACTGATTGAGCTGCCTTTCGGCACATCGCGGACGAGGCAAATTCGTGTTTTCCACGTCATCGCCGGCTTAAGCAACTGGCGAAATTCCGGGAGCGGCGAAATGCCGTAGAGGATGATGCCGGCGCGCACCATTTCGAACGTCGGCTGATTGAACGCGAGTGTCCCTGCGCTTTGCAAAACGTGCGCCTTGTAGTTTCCCGGAACTTCTGCGCGAATTTGCTCCACGATTCGTCGGAATCGCACGAGCTGGTCGCGCGTGTATTCGGCGTCTTCGTTCGAGACTGGCATATGGGTCGATATGCTGTGGATCTCAACATTAGCCATTGCTGCGACGCGTTGGAAAACCTCGCGTGCCTCATTCTGCACGACGCCCATTCGCCCCATGCCGGTGTCGATCTTGAAGTTGACTGATACACGGTTCAAACGATCGAACGCTTCGGCTTCCTCCAAACTGGAGATTGTCGGGATAAATCCGTGCTCGGCGATTACCGGGCGCTCCTCAGGAGTTGCTGGGCTAAAAATCAGGATGGGATGGCGCAGCCTTTCGCGCAGTGTGAGAGCTTCTTCAAGATTGGCGACACCAAATAATTGTGCGTCATCGGCCAGCGCTTCCGCGACACCAACCAATCCGTGGCCGTAAGCGTTCGCTTTCACCACGGCGAGCATCTCAGCAGACCCGATTCGATCCCGCACGACTTTCGCATTGTGCCGCAACGCGGCGCGATCAATTTCAGCCCAGCAGCGGTAAGTTTCTTTCATTTCGCGATGGTGATGTGCGGTTCGCGCAAATAAATCGGTTCCAGCGGTGGCAGACAAAAGCTTCGTCGGGAGTCCTGCGCAATTCTCGCCAGAACGAGAGCCGAAGGAAACAAAATTACGGAGCGGTGAAACTGCGGAAGCAACTCTGAAGAGGCAACGGGTGTAGTGGCGTCGAGCGATTCGAGTCTCGCTTTGAGCTCCAGCTCGGAAAAGAGCGTTGGACCTTCTATCACTTCATTGTGCAGGATGCGTGCGAAGAAAAAAGACTTCCTGCGTGCGTCGCCGATCGCACAGTATTCCTGCGCTTCGGATGCCATTGCGCAAATCGAGGGATACCCGATCAACCGCGCATCACAAGATAGTTGTATCCCGATCGCGGCCGAAATCGCGATGCGCGTCCCGGCATACGAGCCGGGACCAAGTCCGACAGTGATGGTTTCAGGACCGCCAAATTTTCTTCGCACCGTCTGGAGATTGTCGAAAAAAGCTGCGGAGTTTTTTCGATCGTTAGGCCATTCGCGCGTGAACTCTATTTCGCCATCCAGCCACGCCAGGCTGCCGCGCGAGGTGGAAAGTTCAAGGGCCAGAGTTTTCATGACAGTCATGACATAGTGTTATTATCCGCTGGCGCTCCGCTTTTATTTCAAGGGAAATCCACCGCGCCTGCTCTGGAATCAAATCCGGAAATCGATCGGCCCATTCGATCACTGAAACGCCATCGCTAAAAAAATAATCTTCCAATCCAAGCCGCACGGCTGATTGTCGATCTTCCAGGCGAAAGAAATCGAAATGATAAACGGGCAATCGCCCGCCTTGATATTCGTGCACGATGGTAAAAGTCGGGCTCGTCACCGTGGCGTCGCTTTGCAGTCCCGCGACGAGCCCCTGCGTGAACAAGGTCTTGCCGCTGCCGAGTTCGCCTTTGAGCGCCAGCACGGAACAGGCCACGAGATCCACCGAGAGTTGCCGCGCGATTCCTTCCGTTTCAGCGGGGCTGTTGGAAATGAACGTAGCCACGAGGCAATCGGCGATTTGCGATTTGGGATTTGCGATTGAGCGAGCCAATTCGAGTTAGCTGTAGTTTCGGGAACTTTCGTCGCCATTCTCGATTGAGAGAATTTCTGTCGCGCGGCGAAATAGCGAATAGCAATTCGTAGTCTTCGCCTTCTGAAATCGCGCTGTCGATGGTTGCACCACGCGCTAGCGGCAAATTTTCCAGCTTGATGTCGAATCCCGATTTGCTTGCACGCGCAAGTCGAGGAAGATCGGCTCCGAGCCCGTCGCTTAAATCCATCATGGCATGTATTGAGAAATGTTTTGTAAGCCAGCGCGACTCCGCGATGCGCGCAACGAACTTCAAATGCTTTCTTTTCAGAGCGCCGCCGAGGCGGCCGGTCACGAAAAGATCATCCCCCGATCTTCCACCGTGACGCGTGGTCGCGCGGGATTTCTCAACAGATCCGATCACGCTCACGGAAATCGCTATTGGCCCCTGTGTATTACTCGTTTCGCCGCCGACAATGCTCAGTTTGAAACGGTTCGCTGCTGCGCGCAGCCCCCGATAGAGTCCTTGCACCCACCTGACTTTGGTTTGCTGGGGAACAATAAGCGTAATTAACGCGAAATGAGGGACAGCGGACGTCGCGGCGAAATCGCTCAACGGGCGCATCATTGCTTTCCATCCTACGTCTGACGCATTCGTTCCGTGAGCAAAATGCACGTCTTCGACAATGCAGTCCGTTTTTAGCACGAGATATCTTTTGCTTTGTGGTGTTTCGACAATCGCGCAGTCGTCGGCCAAACCTGCGAAGACTTTGCGGCCTCTTGCATGCGGATGATCAAGCAAGATTTGATTGAGCAGTCGGTCCTCACCGAGAGCACCGAGTTTCATTGAGAAAGGATCTCTGGAAACGCAAGAGCAGTGAGAGTCAGCGAATTGAATAGGGAATGCATAGTCATCGAAACAAGAATCGAGCCGCTCCATTCGTAGGCAATTGCGAAACAGCTCCCTAGGACAAATAACGGCACAAACGAAGGAAAGTGTGCATGGGCTGCGGCGAATAGTAGCGAGCTAAGTATCACCCCGAAAAAACAACCAACATAGCGTTTGAGCACGCCATAGATGAAAAATCGAAAAACAAACTCCTCGACGATCGGCGCGACTACCACGGCGAAAACAATGATAATGATCCGCTCCTCGATGGTACGCGATCCACTGAAGAACTCGACGATGCTCTGCTTGCTCGAGCCGCCACCGAAAAATCGCTGGTTAATGCTCTCGGAAAAACCAATCAACGGATAAGCAAAAAAGAGCAAGATCGCGCCAGTGCCTAAGGTACGAAAAAACGTAATTCTGAAAAATCCCGCCAACACGCCGACGTCAAAACCGCGAAATTGTAAAAGAGTAGCTATGACGAGCACTACGAAAGCGCTGACGAGCAAGTTGGCCAGAAGGTTACGTGGCTGAAATTGAAGCCCTGGGTCCGGAGCCGTTGAGCTGATCGTCAGTAGAAAGAAACAGGTCAGCACACTTGCGAGGACGGCTTCAGGTACTCCGAAAGCGCGCGCCGGAGCGTCGGCTCCGGAAGCCATCCGGATTCGTGCACTGATCTGATAAATCAGCGACACGTACACACAAAGGCTGCCAATGAAGTAAAGAGCGAAAACCAATCCCAGGGCGAGACCAGGCGCCGCTCCGAATGTTGCAAAAACGTTCCCGAATAGCATGAGGGTATGCTTAAGGCTGCGCTACCCTCAACGGCTACGGAGCGTAGTAACTAGGCAGGAAATATGCGCGCCCTGATTCCAGTTGCGGCACGAGTTGTTTTGGAAGTTGCAGTTCGATTTTCGATTGTGATTCTCCAAATACGCGTAGGAACCGCGAAAGACTAAACGGCGGTCCGTACTTCACGACTTTCGCGTCCGGCGCGTTGGCTAATTGTTTTGCTTTTGCGAAGGCGTCGTCTAACTCCCCGAGACCGTCTATGAGTTTGTTCTGCAATGCTTCTTTGCCTGAAAGAATTCGGCCGTCGGCAACCGTGTTGCGGAGAAGCTCCGCTGGCAGGTTTCGCTCCTTCGCAACGATGCCGAGAAATTTGTCGTACGTATTCATAATGAAATTCTGCACGAGCTCCCGTTCCTCCGGCGTGATGGGTCGCGCTCCGTTCAACATGTCTTTGAATTTTCCGCTCTTAAACACTACTGATGCGAGGCCGATTTTGTTAAGCAGTTGCTCGTAATTCAGAGTTTGAATGATTACTCCGATGCTGCCCGTGATCGTCGTTTCATTGGCCATCAAAAATTTGCCGCCGCAGGAGACATAATATCCGCCTGAGGCCGCCAGGGAATCCATGTAGATCACAACCGGTTTTCTCGCGCGCGTCTTGACGACCGCGCTGTAGATCTCATCGGAAGCAGTGACTTCTCCGCCCGGCGAATCGATCTCCAGCACAATAGCCTTTACGCGATGATCCTCGCGCGCCTGTTGAAGTGCTGTGCGCAAATCGTCTACCATTGAGTCGCTGACGTTTCCGGGGATCGACGTGCTGATCAGGCCGCGCATGGTGATAAGCGCTATTTTGTCGCTGGTTGCGCGGGCACCTCTTTGAAGCAGGATCTCGCGAAACCGCGGAATCGGTTCTGCTTCCCGGATACCGCCGACGCGCTGAAACGCAGCGATCATCAATACAAAGTTGACGAACAGACTGGCACAAAGCGCGACAAACAAAAAAATACTTAGACAGCCCAGTCTGCGATCGGATGCCATATCAAAACGAAACTTCCGGAGAACAGCCGCGCACACAAGCGCTTTTCATGCCTCATGACGATCCGCTACTAACGAGGGTTCAGGCTGCCGCGAAATAGCGTAAGGCGCGTAAGCTGCGGAATCCCGGCTCGTTCACCAGACCGAGCACGTTGAAGCGTTCGCCGCGGGGAAATTTCCGGTTATCGAGCATCTTGAGCAGATTCATTAGACCGAAACTGTCCTGTGCGACGTGATTCCAAAAATGCTCGTTGCCTCCGCCCCGGAGGTTCCATGTGTTGCGCCCCATGATTTTCTCCGGCGAAAGGTTAACGCCCCCGTCCATCGGCTTGAAAACGTCCGCGCAGCGATTTGCGGAAAATCTGCCGTGCTTTTTCCTGCGGCTTTAGCTTCGTCGATCGGCTCGTCTTTTTTCAGCTGGCAAACACGAGCACGCCGCACATACCAACGCAAAATCCGACTCGAGTGAGACGGAGAAAATGGCCCCTCGCTGGCAGCATTGCCTTCACCGAGTTATCATTGATACGTCGTCCGTGAATCGTGTGACAAGAAAATTGTGGAAACAACGAACAACGGCTTCGTTCGGGAAGTGAATCCGATTTCGGCTGCGCATCCGCTTCTCATCAACAGCCCAGTTTAGCTGGGGTTCACGACGAAGTGCCGAGTAGATTAAACACCCATGGTGCGCACGCATCTGCGGGGCGAACGTGCGAGTTCCTGATTGCAGAGGAGCAGTGAGCGAACACTCGTGTCGCTTAAACAGCTCTCACCGTCGTCGAGTGCCTGCTTCTGAGTTAATCCACGAACTCCACTTCAATTGGAAGGTCGATGTACCCATTGTCGCGAGCGTCAGTCAGAAACTTGCGGATCGCTGCGCGTCCAGTCTCGCCGTAATCGCGGGTAAATTCGTTCACGTACATGCCGATGAATTTGCTGGCGAGCTGCGCGTTCATGTCGCGTGCGTACGCGAGCGAATAACCAACGGCTTCGTCCCGATGTGTGAGACCGTAGTCGATGCTTTCGCGGACGATCTCGCTGATATCGCGTTGCACTGGTGGCGGGATATCTTTGCGCACAACGTTTCCGCCTAACGGCAACGGCAGCCCGGTCTTGCGCTTCCACCATTCACCGAGATCGACAATCTTCTGAAAACCGGATCGTGCGTATGTGAGTTGCCCCTCGTGGATGATCAATCCGGCATCCGCGCGTCCGCTTTCTACCGCATCGAAAATTTTGTCGAACGGTACGACGATGAATTTGAACTCGCCGAGAAAGAGCTGAAGGGCCAAAAAGGCGCTCGTCATCTTGCCGGGGACAGCAATCGTTCCTCTTCGCAACCAGTCGCGAGCATCAGGTTCTTGATCGGGTGTTGGGGATTGGACGTTGGCCGTTGGATGTTTTCGGACTACAAGCGGGCCGTACCCATCGCCCATGCTCGCGCCGCACGGCAAGAGAGCGTATTTATCGGCGATGTAGGCGTACGCGTGAATTGAAATCGCTGAAATGTGCAATTCGCCGCGCTGCGCCCGCTCATTTAATTTCTGGATGTCTTCCAGCCGATGTTCAAAGCGATAACCGCGCAGATCGATTTTGTCCTTCGCGATCGCGTAAAACATGAATGCATCGTCTGGGTCTGGCGAATGCCCAACTGTAAAGGTTTCAATCAGATTCTTTGTCATTGGAATTCGTGATTCAGACCGTATTCGCGTTTGGTAGCTACACAAAGACTGTGTAACTCAATTTACGCACTCTTGAGTCACGCAAACGAAGATTTAGCTGTAGCCGGCGAGCGCCGCCGTCGACGCGTTGGCATGCGCGCTTCGCACAGCGAAGCGACTACAGTACAACAAAACAGCCGCCGCGCGGATTCGCGCGGCGGCTGAATTTGTATCGAGGAAACGCTGACTTCTCTAACAGCGCTCCTTGACAACAGTGTTATCGATTCTCCACAACTCGCGGCGTTGGGCGAACCATCTCAAGCTGGGCGCTCACTTTTTGGATTTGAGCGGCCTGCTCTCTGAGCTGACTTGTGAGAGTCTCTATTTGTTTCTGTTGCTCCGTGACCGTTGCTTGCAACTGGTCAACTTTCTGGTTGAGCATCGCGTGGTTCGATGGGTTAGGACGCACGCGAGGTTGCGGTGCGTTACGATGAGGCGCAGCAGGCGCGCTACCACTCCTGGCGACGCCACCGTCCCAGCCAAGCTCGTCGGTATCAAGGTTCAGAGTAACTACAACAACGTTGTCGGCAACAGGCTGTTCGTTGTTGAAGATACCACCGATGTAACAAGCTAACGATCCGGCGCCGTTGCCGTTCGAGAGGTCTCCGATGCGGATGGTACTATCTTCATCGTCTGCGTTAGTACCAACGAAGTCACCGACGTAAGTGTTATTGAAGCCATTGGCCAGGTTTGGTCCTACCCCTGCACCCACACCTGTGTTCTCACTACCATCGACGTTATTCAAGAGCGCGGAAGCGCCAACTGCCACGTTGTTATTGCCCGCGCCGTGTCCAGTCGAGTCATTAACCTCGAGCGCAAGATCACCAACGGCGGTATTCGCCGCGGCAGTAGTATTTTGAAAGAGCGCCGAATCGCCAACGGCATTGTTACTGAATCCGGTGGTGTTAGCATTGAGCGAAAAGGCACCGTAAGCGCCGTTGAACGATCCCATGCCGGCCTCATCACCATCGGTATTGAGCAGCGCGGCCGCCCCAACAGCTGTGTTGCGACTGCCAAAACGATTGAGCAGTATGGCAGCAGTGCCAACAGCAGTGTTGGCATCGCCGCGGTCGAGGACCAGCGCTCCAGCGCCAACCCCAGTGTTGAAGCTTGCGCCGTCAACGCTGAAGAGCGCACGCCAACCAAGGCCCGTATTTGCTATACCGGTGGTCGACAACTGCAGTGCTTGCTGTCCTTCTGCTGTGGTGAACCCGGGGTATCCTCCGTCGGGAGCGGGAACGAGTGCTTGCGTTTGCGGCGCAAATGCAAAGCACACCAGAATGAGCGGGATGAGAAGGAACCCGCGCCATAACGGCAGCGAGCGAGCCGGATCTCGTCCGCATGAGACTAACTTGTTAACTTGATTCAATGAATGCATGAATGTGTTCTTTCTCTTTCCCGGTCGT
>DASXYB010000003.1:0-3172 GCA_036502745.1 Candidatus Udaeobacter sp. | reverse complement strand
AATCGCTTCATTCTCGACGCGATGGAAATTATTCCCGATGAAAATGTGATAACTATCGCGACAAACAGTGTTTTCGGACTCGCGACTGGTGCGTTGCAGGCGGTGCTGCGGGTGCGGAAAATCGGGATCGACGCGGTCGTGGATATGGAGTTTTTGACACGTTTCTCCGCGATATTGGCGTTTATGACCGGCGCCAAATCACGTGTTGGGTTTCATACTTTTTATGGCGACGGACCGTACCGCGGCGACTTAATGACGCACCGGCTTTTGTACAATCCTCATCTCCATACAAGTCAGATGTTTGAAGCGATGGTTGAAGCGTTGACCCGCGACCCCTCGGCGCTTCCGACGTTTGACTTTAGGCCATCTGCAAACCAGCCGCTCGCAAAGTTTCGGCCTTCCCAGTCCGAAGTTGCGGAAATCGATGCCCTACTGCGGCGCGAAAATCCTCGTATCGGTTCTGCGCCACTCGTCCTGCTCAATCCGAACGCAAGCGACTTGCTGCCGTTGAGGCGGTGGCCACCTTTGCGTTATGTCGAACTTGCGCGGCGGCTGCTCGAACGTTATCCGGAGTTGTTTATTGGGTTTACAGGTGCGCCGGCCGAAGCGGGTCCCAATAACCAGCTCGCAAACGAGATTGGCTCTGATCGCGTCATCCCGCTTGCCGGAAAAACGACTCTGCGGCAGGTGCTCGCGCTGTACACACGCAGTGAGATTTTGGTGACGAATGATAGTGGCCCGGCTCATTTCGCTTCGATGACGCCGATTCACGTCGTCACTTTGTTCGGGCCAGAGACACCAGCGCTATTTGCCGCGCGATCCCCAAACGCAATCGCCTTGTGGGCCGGCATCGCGTGCAGCCCGTGCGTGAACGCCTACAACAACAGGCAATCGGTCTGCCGCAACAATCTTTGCATGCAAGCAATCACAGTTGATGATGTTTTTAAAGAAGTTACGGACATTTACGATTCCCTTAAGAGGACCGCATCCAGAAATTAATCTGCCGAATGATGGGTGTGCCAACTCATAGGCTGCGCCAATTTCGCTTCGCCGCGCTTGGGATAATCCTCCTCACGGTCGCAATTCGCCTCCCGTCTCTTTTGCATCCTCAGCCAATTGACAGCGAAGAAATGTATTCGGTGGTGGCGAACGAGATAGTTGACGGAGGTCGGCCCTACGTTGACGCGGTAGAGCGCAAACCGCCACTTCTCTTCTGGACTTACGCCGCAGTATTCAAAGTAGCAGGCGAGTACAATTGGAAAGCGCTTCATATAGTCGCACTCATGTGGACGCTATGCGCAATGGCGGGCCTCTACGTGATCGGCCGCGAGTTATTTGATGGCAATACCGGTTTGATTGCCGCGTTCCTTTACAGTGTGTTCCAACCTTGGTGGACGTGGAAGACCCTGGCGTTCGACGGCGAGATGATAATGAATCTGCCTATCATCTTGGCGTGGGCAATCGCGTTCCGCCGCGGTTCGTCGCGACTGCGACCCGAGCTCTTTGTGGCGGGCGCGCTTCTGGGCGCAGCCTTTCTGCTCAAGCAGCCGGCCGCGATAGCAGCAGTTCCCCTCGGCATTTATCTACTCCTCCCAAGCTACCGTGCCAGCCGCAGTTTAACGCGAATAAATTCGATTATTCAGGCAACTGCGCTCACGTCAGGATTTTTCGCAGTTGTCGGTCTCGTGACGATTGTGCTTTGGAAACAAGGGATCCTGCGTGACGCGTTTTACTGGACCATTAGCGATCATGACGTTCCACACGTTTTTTGGGAGAAAGGAATCTTGCTTACCCTGGCGTTCACCGGCGCCTGTTTGCCTTTGATAGTGGGGGCGATAATGGCCTGCCGGGATAAGAGTGAGATTTGGGCTGCGAAGACGGCAGAACGGACAGCGCTTTTCGGGCTGCTTTCTGCCTCGGCGATCGGCGCCGCAGCGGGCGCTCGCTTTTACCCTCATTACTACATCCAATTGATTCCTCCGCTGGTGTTGCTCGCAGCGCCTTACTACGCACGACTTTGGTCCCGGACGATTCAGCCGCCCCACTGGCTTCTGCGACCCAGAGTGACCTACGCGTGGCTAGCTCTTACGATCGTTTTCTTCTCAATCAAACACTGGACGGGGCTGGCGTCGTTCCGTGCGCCGTCTGAAACGGGACAATACTTGTTGACGCATTCCGACCCTGCCGACAGGATTTTCGTCTGGGGCCAAAGTCCCGACATTTATCTGGACGCCCACAGACGTCCTGCCTGCCGCTACATCACAACCTTCCCGCTGACGGGTTACATTTTCGGAGGGCCGATCCCCGGTTTCGATACTCGCAGCCGGATCTTGCCCGGCGCATGGAGCACCCTCGAGCAAGATTTTGCCAGGCATCCGCCAATTTACATTGTCGATGTTCACCCCGACCCGAAAAGTGCTTACTATCCAGTGAAGGACTTTCCGATTCTGGCCAAACTCCTGGCGGAACGATACCAGCCGGTGGCATACACTGCCGAAGGCGTCATTTACCGGATGCGCTAGGTTTCGTTGCGCTGTGTTCAACTGGAAAGCCATTTGGTCCGAGTGACAAGGAAGGCCGATGATCCGCGGTACCTCGGTGTATTACGGTGGACGCTTTATGTCATAGCGATTTGGTCTTTTGCATGGACGGTTTATCGCGCGTTTCTGAACGTCGAGATTGAAAACAACGAGGGTTGGAATGCTTATTTCGCTGATGCTGCGATGGGTAAGATGCCGCTTTATCCATCTGCCGATCAACTCATTACCAACAACTATCCGCCCGGATCCTTTTACATCGTGGGTCTGGTTGGGCGGTTTATAGGCGATCCGGTGCTAGCCGGCAGATTGTTGTCCCTGGTTGCCGTAGTTGCGATCGCGATGGCGATCGCCTTGAGCGTTAGGCGCCTCGGTGGAAGTGGTGTGGCCGCCAGAATTAGCGGGGCATTCTTTGTAGCGACGATGAGCCGATTTTTTATGCCCTACGTCGGAATGAACGAGCCGCAACTCCTCGCCGAAGCTATCATGGCCTCTGGTTTTCTGTGGTTTTTAATCGCAAGATCGAATGACCGCGGATATGTCGGGCCCGTTCTTGTGATGGCCTTGGCGGGCTTCGTTAAGCACAACATCATTGCCATGCCAGTGACTGTTTTCCTCTGGCTTGCCCTATACCG
>DASXYB010000002.1:0-6068 GCA_036502745.1 Candidatus Udaeobacter sp. | reverse complement strand
CATGGCGTTTGGACGCCATTTTTCGGGCGGCTTGCGTCCAGTTCGCCTTTGCCAGCTCTACTCGCGAAACGTACTCGGGCGGCAGTCATTGCCGCTGGAGTTTACACCACCGGTTATGCGCGCTGGCGTATGGTATTCACTAAGCGATTCGACGAACCTGGCGCTTCGATTGCCGTGCTAACGTCGAAAATAAATCAGGCGATTGAAAAACAAATTCGCCAAGCGCCCGAAGACTGGTTCTGGGTGCACAATCGGTGGAAAACGGCCGAGCCAAATTTTCTTCTCGCGCACTACAAACGCGGGATTTATCTGCCGCCCAGCGTTTCGGCCAGTGATCTGAAGCCATTTCGAATTCTCATCCGCTCAAGCAACTGGCTGGGAGACGCCGTCATGAGTGTACCGGCAGTCCGCGCGATCAAGAATGGGCGTCCCGATGTCCACGTCACAATCGGTGCGGCTGACAAGATCGCGCCGATGTGGAAGCTCATTCCGGAAGTGGATGCCATCATTCCTTTGCCAGAGGGTTCACTTCTTTCAGTCGTTAGGTTGCTAAAACAACAAACGCCTTTCGACGCGGCGATCCTTTTTCCGAACTCCTTGCGCGCCGCGCTTGAGTCCTGGCTGAGCGGAATTCCGCGAAGAGTGGGCTATCGCGGACACTCCCGCACTTGGCTCGTGAACCAAATCGTTCGCGAGCCACGAAAGCCCGGCCCGCCCGAACACCATTCACTCCGTTTTCTTCGGATCGCTCGCGAATGCGGGGCAGAAACAGCGACGATCGAAGTTCCCAATCCAAATCAAACATCGAACATCAAACATCAGGCATTGAAGATCGGTCTTTGCCCTGGAGCGGAATATGGCCCGGCCAAGCGATGGTTGCCCGAGCGATTCGCTGAGGCAGCGGCAAAAATCACCGCGCAATCACCGGCGCAATGGATTCTGTTGGGGACGATAAACGACGCCGCAATCGGCGAACAGATCGCCGCTGCAATCGGCGATCGTTGCGTGAACCGGATCGGGCAGACCACGCTCGATCAACTTATCGAGGAATTGCGGGAGTGCAGTTTGCTACTCACCAACGACACCGGCACGATGCATCTTGCCGCGTTGCTCGGCGTGCCCGTGGTCGCCATTTTCGGTTCCACCGAACCGCGCCTAACCGAACCGCTCGGTAATGGGCATACTATTTTGCGGCACCACGTTGAATGCAGTCCCTGTTTTCTCCGGGAGTGTCCGATCGATTTCCGTTGCATGAAAGCTGTCGGCGCGGATGAAGTCGCGGGCGCTGTCCTGTCGATGCTTGCAAGGTGACTTTCATTTTTGACATCGACCGGTGCGACCAGTAGCAATTCGCCGCTTTGCTTCCGCCAGATACGCCTCATCGATTTCGAATCCAATGAATTTTTTCACACCACAGAGCTGCGCTGCGACGGCTGAATTTCCGATGCCGAGAAACGGATCCAGCATCATTGGGACGGGCGATGCTCCGTGCAATTTGATGCACCATTCGGCGAGTTGAATCGGAAACGTAGCCGGATGCGGGCGTTCTTTCTTACGGCTTTGAATCGTGTCGTAGGGGACGAACCACGTGTTGCCGCGGCAACGCACATCTTTTCCGCGAGTATGCGACCACCGCGCGATGTTGCTCTTATCCTGATATGGCACGCCGAGCGCGAGCCTGTTCAGTTCGATCCGACCGGACTTCGTGAAATGAAAAACGTATTCGTGGCAATCATTGAGGAATCGCGGCGAATTTATCGGCTTGAAGTGGCCAAACGTTTTGGCGCCGCCTTCGACCCTCACCCGGCGCTCCGCGTCCGCCTCTCCCTGGCTAGGGAGAGGATTAAGGTGAGGGTGGCGATCGACGGTCTTTTCATCGTCTATGTCGATTGCGATGGATTTGATCCAGTGAACCGTGTTTTGCAAAACGAAAAACTCGCGCAACGTGATCACGATTTCGTGCGGCAGCATCGGATTGGACGGCGCGGCGCCGATGTTGAGAAAAAATGAGCCGTTCGGTTTTAATACGCGGCAGATTTGCTCTGCCCATTCGCCACACCAACCTAGATACGATCGCCGGTCCTGACGGTCGGAATACTTTCCGTAGATTATTCCGAGATTGTACGGCGGCGACGTCATCACAAGATCGACGCTTGCATCAGCGAGGCGTGACATCCCCGTGATGCAATCCTGCCCGCGAAGATGAAATTTGGTCACGGCCGAAAGTAGCACAGACATCTTGTCTGTGGGGCAGGCAGGCTCTCGCCTGCCGAAGAGCTGCTCACGCGCATCGCTCGGACAACGGGCGTGTGTCTTGATCGACAGGCAGGATGCCTGCCGGCCCCGAGCCACGATGCCTGTGCTACGTCGACATTCGCGCCTGTTCGCGAATTCGGTTACTCTTTTCCCATGGCGGATAAGCCATCGAAACTGAAGATCGCCGATCGTGAGTTCACATCGCGCCTGCTCGTTGGCACTGGAAAATTTGCGTCTAACGAGTTGATGCGCGACGCACTCATCTCCAGCGGCACCGAGCTGGTTACCGTCGCGTTGCGTCGCGCCGATCTCTCAGGCAAACATGACCCGTTTGCGAACATTCTCGACTTTATCGATCCCACACGTTTTCTGCTCCTACCAAACACCAGCGGTGCCCGAAATGCTGAGGAAGCTGTGCGTCTTGCGCGACTGGCAGCAAGCGCAGGTTTGCCGACGTGGATCAAGCTAGAGATTCATCCAGACCCGCGATACCTGTTGCCAGATGCCGTTGAAACACTCGCCGCGGCGGAGATTCTCGTGAAGGAAGGGTTCACTGTTCTGCCGTACATCAACGCCGATCCCGTGCTCGCGAAACGATTGCAGGACATCGGCACGGCCACTGTGATGCCGCTCGGATCACCGATTGGTAGCAACCGCGGCATCGAAACGCGCGCGCAAATCGAGATCATCATCGAACAGGCCATCGTACCGGTTGTTGTGGATGCGGGGCTAGGCGTGCCGAGTCACGCCGCTGAAGCAATGGAAATGGGCGCCGACGCAGTGCTTGTGAACACCGCAATCGCGATCGCGTCCGATCCGCTTCGGATGGCAAAAGCATTTAAGAAAGCGATCGAAGCAGGACGCGAAGCGCGCGAAATCGGATTAGCGGATAAACTCAATGCGGCGTCGGCGACGAGCCCTTTGACTGGATTTCTGAGTCGATAAGAGCAATTGTAGGGCAGGCGCTTCGCCTGCAAATTGGCAACCGGAGCGGTTGCCCTACAGCGAATGGGGTAAAACGCGCTACAACGTCGTTTCGCTTACGCATTCTTCGTGATGCCGGACACCGCGCTTCGTTTCTTTTTGCAAACGTTTCAGACGGCTCGACAAGGCGGCTTTTGCCGCGGAGGTCATCCGATCGATGAATAGGATTCCGTGCAGATGATCGTGCTCGTGTTGAATCGCCCGCGCGAGAAGACCACTCGCCTCGAGCTGAAACATCTCGCCTTCCAGCGTCTGGGCGCGAACGAGCACCGATCGCGCGCGTTCAATGTCGCCGGTGATCTCAGGAAAGCTTAAGCAACCTTCCACGCCTACTTCGATTTCGCCGCGTACCTCGATCTCCGGGTTGATGAGCACGATGGGCATCGCGCTCTTCGGATCGACATCTCTACCACTGAGCTTGAGCGTGCTTGGCCGATCTTCAACCGCCGAAACATCGAGCACAGTGAGCTGCAATGGCCGGCCGACCTGGTGCGCTGCGAGCCCAACACCGTGCGCTTCGTGCATGGTGTCAATCATGTTCACCGCCAGCTGCCGGATTCCCTCATCGATGTTCTCGATTCGTTCACCTTTGGCGCGCAGGATCGGGTCGCCGTACTGCAAGATCGGCAGGATCATGGTCCTTCGTCGCGAGTGAACGCCGGCAAATTTTTCACGCCTGCCAGTTTCAACGCGTCCATCACCTTAACGATCGTCCCGAACGACGCTTTCTTGTCCGCTTGCAGAGCGAGGGTCGACTTCCGTTGTTCAGGCAAACTGCGCACTGCGGCTTCCAGTTCATCCACGTTTGTCACTCGTCCATCCAGCTTGACCTCGTCATCTTTGTTGATGCTTACGATCGCGTGGTCGAGTTCGGCCGGCTGTTTCTGCGCGGTCTTCGATTCCGGTAAATTAATCTGCACCTCCGGCTGATCTTTTTTGAACGTTGTGGAGACGACAAAGAATATCAAAAGGATGATGAGAATATCGACGAGCGAAACGATGATGATGACAGGCGCCCGTCGTTTTCGTACTGAAAAATGCATTCGAATTGCGTCGCGCGCTTCACGCGACAGAGGTCGGAATCTGTGCTGTCTTGTGTTCGCGCGTAGCGCGGCCGTAGTAGCATTTGTTGATCAACTCGACAACGAGCGTTTCCATCTCGACCGACATCACTTCCACTTTTCGTGAAAAATAGGTGAACCCGATCAGCGTCGGCACCGCTATCGAAAGTCCAAATACAGTTGCGTTCAATGCTTCGGCGATACCAAGCGCGATCTGGCGCGTATCCGATGTGCCGGAGTTCAAGCCCAGATTCGAAAAAACGTGTACCAGGCCGGAAACGGCCCCGATTAATCCGAGCAGCGGGGCAATGCCAACGATGATTTCGAGAATGATGAGGCCTCGCTCCAGCCGCACCATCTCGTGTCGAGCGCGGGTTTGCACCACTTCAACATTTTCCGAACGCGGCCCACGGACATGTTGCAACGCTACGCGAGTGATCCGTGCCAGCGACGAAGGATCATGATAAACAAGGCGTGACAGCCGTTCCGGGCTTTCGCCCGGCGCCATGCGTTCTATTTCCGCTTCAATCGCAGCCGGCAGCACCAGTTTCCGCCGCAAGGCTAGCCCACGCAAAATCATGATTGTAACCGACACAATCGAGCAGGCGAGCAGCGGCCACATGAAAAGGCCGCCCCTCGAGAAAAACCCGAAGACGACATCAACGATTCCCGCCGTTCCGGCAATGATCCAGGCGATGATCATCCGTTAGGATAGATAATGAACCCGAGTCCTTCTACTTCCAAGCCCTCAGGCGGCAACGATTGCGCCACATCCTGGGGAATTGGCGGGAGATGCGCTTCGAGCACGGATTGCAAACAGACGCTGGCGAAGGCTTCGTTCGAACTGTTTTCGGTAACTTTGAGGTTCTTCACTCGCCCGCTTCGATCGATGATAAATCCCAGCCGCAGCGTCCCGATGGTGATCAGATCACGTTTCTGCTCCACGTACGTGTACCATCGTGACCCAATCGAATCGGCCACGATCTTTTGATAACGGCCGAACGGTGTGCCCAAGGCATTCACCGACGAAATGCCCCGATTCGTGATGTTTCCCGCCATGTGAGTCCGCTCTTTTTGGCGACGATATGCCGACTGCGCTTGTGACGTTGCAGCCGCGGCGTCGAGCGCAGACGCTGACTTCTGCGTCAGCAACGCAAATTGCTCCGCAGCAGTGATAGGCTCCGGTTGCGCGGCGGGCTGCGCAGCCTTCTGTTGCGACGCTGCTTTCTGCTGCGCCTGCGCGCCTTTGCTGTCGAGCGAGTAGGGATTTGACTCAAAATCCATCAACGGCCGATCCTTTCCATTCTGAGATGGTAACGGCATTTCGCCGGCAGCCGCCAGCTCGCTCGCTCCAATCGAATTAGCGTTGGATTCAAATGTTTTGTCCTTAGGCTCCGGCGCATTTTTAGATTCGTCCGTTTCAATGAACGCGGAATTTTTGGAATTCGAAGCCGGTGACAAATCCATGAACGTCAGTTCGACTGGCTTCTCCGGCGCCGGGAGCGCAGGCGAGAAAAACCCGCTGAACGCAGCGAGCAAAAAAGCCACGATCAAATGAATTAAAACCGCGGCAAACAGCGCCCAGAGAATCATCCGCGCATCTTGTTCGCGGTCCCGCAGCCTGTCGGGATTACCCGGCTGGGCGAAAACAGTGTCAGCCGTGGTCATGTAGCAATGATCGCGTGGTGAAGAAGCATTCGGGCGTAGAAGCTCTGCTAAGGTTGGAACATTATCGCAGGCGACACGCCCTGACAACTTGGGCGCGAT
>DASXYB010000001.1:0-3327 GCA_036502745.1 Candidatus Udaeobacter sp. | reverse complement strand
CTACGATGATGGCGCTAAGCATTAATAAAACGTTAAATCGTGAATCGTTACATCGTCATAGCGACAGCGCCCTCGGGCCGTCTAACGATGCAAGCAGGCGTCGGGCCCAACGAAACCGATTCAAGAAACTCGATTCTCGATTCACTGATTTAATTGTCGCGCCACTTCCGAGCTAAGCGTTTTACCATCGGCGCGACCGCCTGCCTTCGCCTGCAACGCTTTCATCACCGCGCCCATTTGCGTTTTCGATGTAGCGCCGATTTCAGCAATGGTTTCGCGTACAACTTTCGCCAGCTCGTCAGTACTCATGCCTTGTGGCAGGTAAGTGTTCAAAATGGCCAACTCTTCTTTTTCTTTCTCAGCCAATTCAGCGCGGCCGCCTTTTTCAAAACTTTCGATCGAATCCTGTCGCTGCTTCGCTTGCTTGCGAATGACCTGAACGGCTTCAGCATCACTCAGTTCCGCGTCGGCGTCGGATTTTGCAATCGCCGCATATTTCAATGCCGATTTAAGCATGCGTAGCACGTTCAGTTTCGTTGCGTGTCTGGCGCGCATCGCTTCCTGCAGATCGGAGTCCACACGCTGTTGCAGTGTCATGCGGCACAATTACGACGACCAAACGCAATTGTCGATGTTCTAGCGGTTGCCGTGCGGGCGATGATTAAGGACACTGATTAACGGTTTGCACAGCGAAGCGGCTACAGCGCTTCGCTGCACTTGCGAACCGATTCGGGGTCACCAACGGACATAACGTTGATGTCACGGTTCGTGCGTTTCAATAATCCGGCGAGCACGTTCCCCGGCCCCAGCTCAATGAAAAAATCACAGCCAAAATGGAGAAGGCGCTGCATACAATCCGTCCACCGCACCGTGCCGGTTACTTGGTCGCGAAGTGCTTTCCGGATTTCCTCAGGCGTTGTAACTTCTTCGCCGGTGACGTTGCTAATCAGCGGGAAACGCGGCGCTTGGATCGGCACATCGGCAAGCTCTTTCTCTAATTTGACGTAGGCACCCTCCATTAGGCGCGAATGATATGCGCCAGCAACATTGAGCATCATCGCGCGGCCTATGCCGTGTTCCTTCGCGACACCAACAGCGGTTTCGACGTTAGCCAACTCGCCGGAAATGACGATCTGATTAGGCGCATTGATGTTCGCGATATCGACATCTTCATCTGCAGCGAGCCGGCGCACATCATTTTCCAAACCACCAATCATAGCCGCCATCCCGCCTTGTGTTGTTGCGCACGCTTCGTCCATGAATTCGCCACGCTTTTGCACAAGCTTGAGACCAGTCGCAAAATCGAAAGTGCCCGCCGCTCCGTGCGCCGTGATTTCGCCTAACGATAGGCCTGCAGCGCCGGTCACTTCAAACTCGCCCACGACGTCTCGCAACGCCGCCAGTGCCGCCAACGCGTGAACATAAAGCGCTGGCTGACAATTTGAAGTCTTGGTCAATTCTTCCATCGGTCCGTTCCATGCGATCTCGCACAAGTTTCGGCCGAGAATTTCGTCGCTCTGACGAAACAAATCCGCTGCCACAGAATATTGTTCGGCGAGCTCGCGTCCCATCCCGACGCATTGCGCACCCTGACCGGCGAAAAGCAATGCAATCTTTTTCGGCATGGTATTTACTTAATCGTGTTCCACTTGGGTGCGAGCGGAACTTCTGGGGAGAGCACGCTGCAAGCGTGCTGGTTGCGCCATTCTGCCGCAACGAACTTTCTCTTAGTACCAGCTGAATTCAGTTCGGGGCAATAATGCAAAAGTCCGCGATGGCAGAATGCGAGCTGAACGAGGCCGGCGACAACTTGTGGCAGAAGACTAACGCACTGAAGAACGTTGAGAGAGCAAAGTCGCGTCAAAATAAGGCGCATTGACACAAGAATTTCGAAGACCACGTTCGGGAACACTGCGCAGTCGAAGATGAGCAATATCGCCTCAATCTCGGCTTACGCCGGGAATCCGTCCATAGCCGACGAAGACCGGACTAATCTTCGCGTCGCCGCTCTTCGGCGGCGGCGGCATTTTGAAATCGAAAACGCTGACACCCCAACGTTGTTTGCCATCGTATGTGCGGCCGTCGCTGGATCCGATCATGACGCGCTTATTCGTTCGTTTTTCGCGGCCGAGATAAATCATGGTGTGCGTGATCGGCGGATCGCGATCGATATTGTAGGTGCCGCGCCAGAAAAGCAGGTCGCCGGGTTTAAGATCGTCGAATTCGAATGAATCCTCCTTACGACTCAGGACTGCATACAAATTTCCCGCTTTGCGTACCCAGACATATTGGCCGCTGGAATCGCGCGGCACGTCGGGGAAGCCGTTTTGTTTAAGAACGTAGTAAATGAAACCGGAACAATCCATGCCGCTGTTTCCGGGATCGGCAGAACCATAGGTGTAGCCCAGGTTTTGTTTTGTTAACGCGAGCCCGGCATCCAGGATTTGGCGAACTTTTGGGGGATTGTGTTCATAACCTTCTATTGCATCTGGCGAAAGACTCACGTTAGGCCAGCCTTTTTTTCCTCGCCCACCTTCGGGTGATTCCGCCGGAATCGCAGACGGAGTCTCTCTTGCCAACGGCGATTCCCCGGGTGTTGGAGTTGGAGACGCTTTCTTGCGTCTTGATTTATTCTTCGGCGTCGGGGATGGAGTTGGCGAAGGCTTCTTTGATTTTGGCGCAGCAGTTGGCGTTGGAGTGGGCGTCGGTTGCTTCGTTGAGTGTTTCCGATGTTTGGCTGAAGTCGCAGCATCAACAGCTCCGAACAAGATCATTAGAATCAGAAGCCATCTCATAATTCGACGCTGTAGTGTCCGCTACTCAGCGGAGATTCGAGTCCAGTAGTTCGGCCGG
Organism: Candidatus Udaeobacter sp.; assembly: GCA_036502745.1. Taxonomy (GTDB): domain Bacteria; phylum Verrucomicrobiota; class Verrucomicrobiia; order Chthoniobacterales; family UBA10450; genus Udaeobacter. The sequence goes on along the minus strand of DASXYB010000001.1, from coordinate 474 downwards.
ATGCCATAGAACACAGCAGTCTAGAGCACGTGAAGGAGATCGGCAGGCTCGCCAGGATAAGTTCGCCGCGTGGCAGGCGCATGCCCGCCGGACCCACAGACAAGCATGTCTGTGCTACGACTGCGCGAGCTCTTGCAAGATTGCTTTGTTCAAGCGAATTCCGCCTTCGAAATTCTCCAGCGGAAAATTTTCGTTAGGTGAGTGCGCGCGACAATCGGGCAGGGCGAGTCCCATCAGCAATGTTTCGACGCCAAGAATTTCCCGGAATTCCGAGACAATCGGGATGCTGCCACCTTCACGGATGAGCGCGGCGTCGCGGCTGAAAGCTTTACGCAACGCGCGTTGTGCCGCCTCCCCCATCGCGGAGTGCGGATCAGTGAGATACCACGGCCCGCTATGGCCCATGGTGACTTCCATTATTACGCCTTTAGGAAGATGTTTTTCTAAATGCGTTTTTGCCAGTTTCAGAATTTC